>DATMUT010000177.1:0-2542 GCA_035563755.1 Novosphingobium sp. | reverse complement strand
GTTCCAGGCGCGCGTCAGCGCCCGCCGGCGTGGCGGTGGTCAGCATGATGGTTCTCCGGTCGTAGGGTTCAGGCCGCAGGCGTGGCGAGCGCGGCCAGTGCGGGATCGATGGCGAAGCCGAGCGCTCGGGCCAGCGCGATGGCGGTCGCGAGGTCGTCGGCGCTGATGTTGAAGGCGGCAGCGAAATCGCCCAGCGTCTCATGTGCCTTGGGCTGGACGCCATGGAGTTTGCCCGTCACCTGGGTAACGGCAAAGGGCCAGCAATGGGCCACGCCGACGACGCCTTCCGGCAGGATCAGCAGCGTGTCTCCGCTGGCGATCCGATCGTCGGTCTGGGTGGCGTCATAGGCGTTACCGGTACTGGCAAAGCCATGAATGCGCCGGGGCGTGAAAGCGAAGCGTTCGCTATCCGTGAGCATCGAGGGGGGAACTTTCGGGCGAGCGGAATTGCTCGCCACGCCACCTTCCACCTCAACTCTTTGGCTGGCGCCCAGACATCATTCTGTGCTTGGCGGCGAATAGCGTCATTCGAATGGTAACATGCCCATCAAACCGCGCCCCGCCCACCGGGTCGTGGTCTGCTCGACCGCCAGTTCGTCCTTCCACGTTTGGCAAAGCCCGAAGGCTTCACGCGGAGAACCTTCAATCCATGTCTTCCAGTGATCCTGCCGCAAGATCACCGGCATCCGGTCATGGACCTCGCGCATCTGGGGCGAGCTTTCGACCATAACCATCGTGTAGGCATCGCCCCATTCCTCGGTGGCGCGCCACAGGCCTGCCACCGCGAAAGGCTCGCCTCCGGGGAGCGAATACCAAGTCCGGGTCATCTGGCCGGTTTCTCCTTCCGGCTCGGCCCAGGCCGAGACGGGGATAAGGCAGCGGCGGCTCTCAAAGCTGGCCCGCCAGAAGGCGGTGCTCAGCTTGTCGTCGCGGGCATTGGTGACGGGCTTGGGCTTCAGTTTCTGGCCATTGCGGCCAGTCATGACCAGCGGGAAGCCCCAGTTCATAACTTTCAGGCGGCGCCCGGTCATCACCAGCCCGGGATAACCGGGATAGACTTCTTCGCTGTAATTGGCGCCTTGGGTGGCCTCGACACCGAACAGGTGGGCAATGTCGGCAGCAGGTTTGTTCAGGCGATAAAGATTACACATGCGACCTTGCCTCTCCCCCGGCAGGTTGTCTGTCAACCGCCACAGGCCTGAATACGGTTTTCGGCCCCAGCAGGTGCGCCGACGATAAGCAGGTAGCTTGCCACAAACTTTCCAAAGAGCGGCCTTCGGGCTGACCATTTTTGCCCGATGGTCTGTGCCGACCGGGCCACGCCCCTATTGCCTACATGTTCCTATTATGTTCTCATTTATGGCTCACCCGATTCGGGCTGGAGCCCATGCGAAAACCAACGACAATTGAACACCTTTACCTTGATTTTGATGGATTCTTTGCTTCCGTCGAGCAATTGCGCGACCCTCGCCTGCGGGGGCGGCCGGTTGGCGTGATCCCTTACGCCGGTGGCGGGCGCACCTGCATCATCGCGTGCTCGCGAGAGGCGAAGGCGCGCGGCGTGAAGAACATCATGATGGTCGATGAAGCGCGCCGGATCTGCCGCGACATCGCTCTCGTTCCGCAAAAACCGGATCTCTATCGCAGGGCTCACAACGCCCTGATCGCGGAGATCGGCTCGGTGATCCCGGTCGACCAAGTGAAATCGATCGACGAAGTCTCATGCTGGCTGGACGAGACCCAACGGGGCGAGCCCACCGACCTTGCCCAGCGGATCAAGAACACCATCCGCTACAACATCGGCGCGACATTGACGTGCTCGATCGGCTTTGCCGCCAACCGGCACCTGGCCAAGATCGCCAGCGACACCAAAAAGCCCGATGGCCTGACGATCTGGTATCCCGAAGACGTGCCCGCGCAACTCGCTAGGCTGAAGCTGGACGATATTCCCGGTATCGGGCGCTCGATGGTGAAACGACTTGCCGCGGCCCGCGTTGGCGATGTGCCGGGCCTGCTCGCGCTGCAACCCAAGCAGATGCGAGCGTTGTGGCGCAATGTGACCGGCGAGCGGCTGTGGTACGCGCTCCATGGCTATGCGGTGGAGGCGCCGAAAACGGAACGGAACATGTTCGGTCATGCCCGTGTGCTGCCGCCCGATCATCGCAGTCTGGATGACGCGCGCACCATCGCCCGCCTGCTGCTGGTCAAGGCCGCGAGGCGGATGCGACGGTCCAATTTCTATGCCTCGGCGCTCTATCTCTGGCTCAAGGGCTTCGAGCGTGGCTGGGGCAACGTCGCGCCACTGGGCGAGGTGCAGGACGACATGGCCATTCTCGCCGCGCTTGGCGAGTTATGGGAGCGGGTGACGGCGGTGATCCCGCCGGCGACCAAGATCATGCGCGTCAGTGTGACGCTGGGGGAACTGACGCTCGACACGGCGCGACAGCCCGATCTGTTCGCCAATGACGACAAGGAACGGCAGCGTTGCGAGGCGTTGAGCCGGACCATGGACGGTCTCAATTCCCGCTTCGGCCAGACGGTG
>DATMUT010000176.1:0-2871 GCA_035563755.1 Novosphingobium sp. | reverse complement strand
CACGGCCAGGCTTTCGCCCGCCTTGGCGTTCACCTTCTTCACCGTGGCGCTCTTTTCGGCGCGCAGGATGTTTTCCATCTTCATCGCCTCGACCACGGCCAGCGGCTGACCGGCCTCGACCTTGTCGCCCTCGGCCACATGCAGCGCGACGAGCAGGCCCGGCATCGGGCAGATCAGGAACTTCGAGAGGTCGGGCGGGGTCTTCTCGATCATGTGCGCGGCCAGATGGGCGATGCGCGCGGGCAGGATCTCGACCTTGTGGATCGCGCCGCGCGTGGTCATCTTCAGGCCCGTGCGGGTCGGCTCGACCTTCACGATCAGCGCCTCATCGCCCACCTCGGCCTCGATCAGCCGGTCGCCGGGGGTGTATTCCATGGCCAGGTCCACTTCCTCGCCATCCACCGTCACGGCATCGTGTGCCACGGCCACGGCAAAGCGCGCCTCGCCAATACGCACCTGCCACTCGGCATTGGCCGGCAGCGAGCCATCCAGCTGGTCCGACACCAGCAGCGCCCGGTCGGCCCGCGCAGTCGCCACAAAGCCGGCAATCGCGGCCAGATCGCGCTTGAGCGCATCGCTGGTGGCAGCCCCGTGGAAGCCCTCGGGATATTCCTCGGCGATGAAGCCGGTGGTCAGCTCGCCCGAGCGGAAGCGCGGGTGCTGCATGATCGCCGACACGAAGTCGATGTTGTGCCCCAGCCCCTCGATCTCGAAGGCGTCGAGCGCGGCGATCTGCTTGTCGGCGGCCTCGTCGCGCGTCTGCCCCCAGGTGATCAGCTTGGCGATCATCGGGTCATAGAACATGCTGACCTCGCCGCCCTCGTACACGCCATCGTCCACGCGCACGCCGTCCATGCCGCGGCGGCCGTTTTCGGCGCCATCGTCAGTCCAGCCCGCAACCGGGGGCTGATAGCGCGTCAGGCGGCCCGTGCTGGGCAGGAAGCCGCGATAGGGGTCCTCGGCATAAACGCGGTTCTCGATGGCCCAGCCGTCGATCTTGATATCGTCCTGCGTCATCGCCAGCTTCTCGCCAGCGGCCACGCGGATCATCTGCTCGACAAGGTCAATGCCGGTGATCGCCTCGGTCACGGGGTGCTCGACCTGCAGGCGGGTGTTCATTTCGAGGAAGTAGAAGCTCTCGCCGGTCGTGTCGGCGCCCGAAACGATCAGTTCGACCGTGCCGGCGCTGTAATAGCCCACCGCGCGGGCCAGGGCGACGCACTGCTCGCCCATGGCCTTGCGCATGGCAGGGCTGACGAAAGGCGACGGCGCCTCCTCGACGACCTTCTGGTGGCGGCGCTGGATCGAACATTCGCGCTCGTTGAGATACAGGATATTGCCGTGCTGATCGCCCAGGATCTGGATTTCGATGTGGCGCGGGTCCTGAATGAACTTCTCGATGAACACGCGGTCATCGCCAAAGCTGTTGAGCCCCTCGCGCTTCACGCTCTCGAAGCCCTCGCGCACGTCCTTTTCGTTGAAGGCCAGGCGCATGCCCTTGCCGCCGCCGCCGGCCGATGCCTTCATCATCACCGGATAGCCGATCTCGTCCGAGATCTCGACCGCATGGTCGGTGTCGCGGATCTCGCCCACGAAGCCGGGAACGACGTTGACGCCAGCCGACTTTGCCAGCTTCTTCGATTCAATCTTGTCGCCCATGGCCGCGATCGCGCCCACCGGCGGGCCGACAAAGGCGATGCCCTCGGCAGCCAGCGCCTCGGCAAAGCTGGTGCGCTCCGAGAGGAAACCATAGCCGGGATGCACCGCCTCGGCGCCGGTCGCCTTGCAGGCGGCGATGATCTTGTCGGCAATCAGATAGGACTGGGCAGCGGGCGAAGGGCCAATGTGCACCGCCTCGTCAGCCATCTGCACAAAGGGCGCGCGCGCGTCGGCATCGGAATAGACCGCCACCGTGGCAATGCCCATGGCGCGCGCCGTCTTGATCACGCGGCAGGCAATTTCACCACGATTGGCGATGAGGATTTTCTTGAACATTCAGTCACATCCCTCAAAGGTCGGTACTGGTGGCCAGCCCATGCCAGACCATCAGCGTCAGCAATCCCAATCCGAGGGCCAGCATGATGCCGGCCCATTTCAGACCCTTTGAGGCACGGCGCCCCAAAGGCTTTACAAAACCTGTTCGAGCTTCACGCAGCCCTTGGGCATGTTTTCAGCGGCAATCTCGGCATCCGTGCGCGTGACGGCCATGGGCGTGATGCCCAGCCGCGCGAACATCGCCATGTCCTGATTGTCGCCCGCGTTGGGCGCGGTCAGCAGCTTGTCGCCGGTAAAGATGCTGTTGGCGCCCGCCATGAAGCACATCGCCTGCGTCATTTCCGACATGCTCTCGCGGCCGGCCGACAGGCGCACCATCGATTGCGGCATGGTGATGCGCGCCACCGCCACGGTGCGCACGAACTCCACGTCATCAATCTTGGCCATCGGCGTGTCGGCCAGCATGTCGCCCAGCACCGTGCCCTTGACCGGCACCAGCGCGTTCACCGGCACGCTTTGCGGGTGGCTGGGCAGCGTGGCCAGCGTGTGGACAAAGCCCACCCGGTCGGCGCGCGTTTCGCCCATGCCCACGATGCCGCCGCTGCACACGTTGATCCCTGCGCGCCGCACCTGGCCCAGCGTGTCGAGCCGGTCCTCCATCTTGCGGGTGCTGGTAATCTGCGCGTATTTCTCGGGGCTCGTGTCGATGTTGTGGTTGTAGTAGTCCAGCCCCGCTTCAGCCAGCATGTCGGCCTGATGCGGCTCGAGCATGCCCAGCGTCATGCAGGTTTCCAGCCCCATGGCGCGCACGCCCTTCACCATCTCGATGATGGCGGGCATGTCGCGGTCCTTGGGGTTGCGCCAGGCCGCACCCAT
>DATMUT010000175.1:0-3213 GCA_035563755.1 Novosphingobium sp. | reverse complement strand
GTTGCCGGGGCTGTTCAGCAGAAGCCAGCGGGTGGCCGGCGTAATGGCCGCCTCCAGCTGCTCGGGCGTGATGCGAAAGCCGCCGGCCGCATCGGTGTCGAGCTTGACCACCTCTGCCCCGGCAAAGCGCACGATCTCGGGATAGGACACCCACCAGGGCGCGGGCACGATCACCTCGTCGCCGGGGTTGAGCGTGGCGAGCATGGCCAGGAAGATCGACTGCTTGCCCCCGGCCGAGACCAGCACCTGCGAGGGCGCCACGGCAATGCCCAGATCGCGCTCGAAATGCAGCGCGGCCGCCGCGCGCAGCCGCCCCGTGCCCGGCACCGGCGTATAGCGCGTGTCGCCCGCATCAAGCGCGGCCTTGGCTGCGGCCACCACATGCGGGGGCGTGGGAAAGTCCGGCTCGCCCACCGAAAGCGAGATGATGTCGCGCCCGGCCTCGCGCAGTTCGAAGGCGCGGTCGGTCATGGCGTTGGTGCGCGAGGGCTGAATGCGCGCCAGCGCGAGCGAAAGGTCGGTCATTGGCAATTCCATGTGTGGCCCCTAGGCCGGTAATGGTGTCAGGGCAAATCGAGAAGCCGCGCCGGCATCAGCCCGCGCAGGCCATTGCCGATCAGGAACCCATCCTCAAGGTCATCGAGCGTCAGGTCTGCCTCGCGCGCGGCGCCCGCCTCGAGGAGCGAGCGGCGCAGCACGCCGGGCAGCAGGCCCAGCGTGGCGGGCGGGGTGAGCAACTGGCCATCGCGCCGCACGAACAGGTTGGTGAAGCACCCTTCGGTCAGGCGGCCATCGTCGCGGATGAACAGCGCCTCGCGCGCGCCGGCGCCGCGCGCCGCGCGCAGGCCCGCGTCATAGAAGAAACGGTCGCTGGTCTTGTGCGCCAGTCGCCAGTCGCCCGGATCGACCGGCAGGGGCAGCACCACGCAGGGCACCGGCCCATCGGCGCCAATGGCCCCCGGCACCGGCCCGATCTCGAGGCTGGCCGCGCCCGAACGCGCCAGCATCAGCCGCAGGCGCCCGGCGCTTTCCTGCGCAAAGCACAGAGCGTGGATGGCATTGCGCACGCCATGCCGGTCAAAGGCAAAGCCCAGCGCGGCGGCACTGTCGCGCATCCGCTCCAGATGCAGTTCGAGCAGGGGAATGCCCTCCTCGGGGCTGAAGGCCATCGTCTCGATCAGGTCGAAGCGGGCGATGCCGTTGCCCGATGCCGGTTGATGCACGAACCCTCCCTTGACCAGACATTCGCGCCATTCGTCCATGGGCTGCGAGTCGGCCACAATGGCCGAGCCCACCCCCAGAACAGCACGCCCCGCAAGGCCGGCCCCGCCATCACCCTCGGGCACCAGCCGCAGGGTACGGATTGCCACATTGAATGCCGCCCGGCCAGAGGTTTGCGCATCGGGCGCGACCGGGTCGATATGGCCGATCGAGCCGCAATAGGGGCCGCGCGGGGCGATCTCTGTCGCATCGATGATCTGCATCGCGCGGATCTTGGGCGCGCCCGTGACCGAACCGCAGGGAAACAGCGCGCGGATCAGGTCGACCGGCCCCTTGCCCGGCGCCATCCGCGCGGTCACGGTCGAGACCATCTGGTGCACGGTGGGGTAGGTCTCGATGGCAAAGGGCGCGTCGACCCGCACGCTGCCGGGCACGGCCACGCGGCTGATGTCGTTGCGCATGAGGTCGAGGATCATCAGATTCTCGGCCCGGTCCTTGGCGCAGGCGGCCAGTTCCGCCGCGATGGCCGCGTCTTGCGATGGGGTGGCGCCGCGCGGGCGGGTGCCCTTCATGGGCTTGGCGCGGATCGCCTCGCCGTCGCATTCCACGAACAGCTCGGGCGAGAGGCTGACGAGCCAGCTTTGCCCGTCATGCACGATGCCGCCATGCGCCCCCCCGCCAGCGCTGCGCAATCCGGCATAGATGGCCAGAGGGTCGCCGCGCCAACCGCCCGCCAGCGGAAAGGTGAAATTGGCCTGATAGATGTCGCCCGCGGTGATCGCGTCGAGCACCTGGCCGATGGCAGCGCCATATGTGCCGGGCGACATTTGCGGCAACAGCGGGCCGATGCCGGGTGCGATGCTGGCGCCGGCCTGCGCTGCCAGCCAGGCCGGCACGTCGGCGGCGGGTATCTCGTGCCATCCGGCAAAGGCGCCTATCCACACCAGCGGCCCGTTTGCCCCGCATTGCGCGCGCGCCAGCGGGGCCAACCTGCCCTCAAGCGCAAGGCCGGCCTCGTAGGCTACATGGCCGGCCAGCGCATGGCCGGCGCGGTGCAGCGCCTCGATCCGGTCGAGAGCGGGGGCTACCTCTTCGGGCCGCCGGGCGATGACCACCTCGATGGGTGCGCGATACAGGCGGGCGGTGCCCTGTCCGGCCTCGGCCTCAAGGCGCGCATCGTCGAGCAGCACGAAGGGCTCGCCCGCGCGCAAGGGGGCACAGGCGCCAGTGCTGGCAGAACCGGCAGGGGTCTGGCCCCGGTAAGGCAAGGTTGGGTCGGCCATGATCGGCGGCTTCTAGCGACGTTGTAAGAGAACTGCAAAAGCCCAGTGGTTTGTGGCGGCTTGACCGGTCTCCGCCCCGCGCCCGGGCTTGCGGCGAGCCGTGCGCGAAAGGGGATGGCCATTGCGCGGGCGTGTAATTATGTTGCGCGGCCTGATCGTCGCGGGTCGGGCTGCTGGGCCTGCACGCCTGCGGCCCAAAAAACAAAAAGCTGAAAGACAAGCACATGCGATTGATCCTGATGGCTGGCGTTGCCGCGCTGGCCCTGGCCGGCCCGGCGATGGCGGGCAGCCTTGCCGATGCGCCTGCCCCGTCTCCTGTCTCCGCCCCCGCTCCTGCCCCCGTTAGCCCGACCGCCAATGCCCAAACCGCGCCCGGCCCGGTGCCGCTGGCGCAATTGCCCGATGCGGTGCTGCCCGCGGCCTACCGGTTGGAACTGAGCGTCGACCCGGCGGCCACGCGCTTTTCGGGCCATGTCGAGATTGACGCGCGCATCGCCGCGCCCACGCGCTTTGTCTATCTGCACGGGCGCGATCTGGCGGTTACGCGCGCGGCCGTCACCATTGCCGGGCAGACCTATGCCGGCATCTGGCAACAGGTCGATCCCACAGGGGTTGCGCTGCTCACCTTTGCCCAGCCCTTGCCGGCAGGGGCTGCCACCTTTGCCTTCGACTATTCGGCCGCGTTTCAGGACGGGCCTTCGGGCTTTTT
>DATMUT010000174.1:0-7738 GCA_035563755.1 Novosphingobium sp. | reverse complement strand
GCGACGAGGTGAGCCCCAAGAACATCCTGATGATCGGACCGACGGGCTGCGGCAAGACCGAGATCAGCCGCCGTCTGGCGCGCCTGGCTGATGCGCCCTTTGTGAAGGTCGAGGCGACCAAGTTCACCGAGGGCGGCTATGTCGGTCGCGATGTCGAGCAGATCGGCCGCGACCTGGCCGAGGAGGCGATCCGGCTGGAGAAGGAGCGCCGCCGCGAGGCCGTGCGCGAGGCGGCCAGCAAGGCGGCGATGGACCGGCTGCTCAAGGCGCTGGTGGGCGATGGCGCCAGCGAGGCGACCCGCGAATCGTTCCGCCAGCGGCTGAACGAGGGCGCGATGAACGATGTCGAGGTCGAGATCGAGGTGGAGGACGCGCCCTCGATGCCGATGGAGATACCGGGCATGGGCGGCAATGTCGGCATGATCAACCTGTCGGACATGATGGGCAAGGCGTTCGGCCGGCAGAACACCAAGCGGCGCAAGATGCGCGTGGCCGATGCCTGGGACAAGCTGGTCGACGAGGAGTCGGACAAGCGCATGGACCAGGACGATGTGGCGCGCGTGGCGCTGGCCAATGCCGAGGCCAATGGCATCGTCTTTATCGACGAGATCGACAAGATCGCCGTGTCGGATGTGCGCGGCGGTTCGGTCAGCCGCGAGGGCGTGCAGCGCGACCTGTTGCCGCTGATCGAGGGGACGACCATCGCTACCAAATACGGGCCGATGAAGACCGACCATGTGTTGTTCATCGCCAGCGGCGCGTTTCATGTGGCCAAGCCCAGCGACATGCTGCCCGAACTGCAGGGCCGTTTGCCGATCCGGGTGGAGCTGAAGGCGCTGAGCGAGGATGATTTCGTGCGGATCCTGTCGGAAACGCGCGCCAATCTGGTCGAGCAGTACCGTGCCCTGCTGGGCACCGAGCAGGTGACGGTGGATTTCACCCCCGAGGCGGTGCGCGCGGTGGCCCGTATTGCCGCGCAGGTAAATGAGTCGGTCGAAAATATCGGTGCCCGCCGGTTGCAAACGGTGATGGAGCGCCTGCTCGAGGAGCTGTCCTTCGAGGCCGAGGACCGTCGTGGCGAGACGATCACCATCGACGAGGCCTATGTCGCCGAGCGCCTGTCGGATCTGGCCGGCGATTCCGATCTTTCCAAGTATATTCTCTGAAAGGAACAACCAAATGTCGAATCCGCCCGATGGCAAGTCGCCCTATCGGCTGTTGACCGGCAAGGACGATCACCATTTCTGCGAACGTGTTTCGGAGGCTATTGCGCAAGGGTGGCGGCTTTATGGATCGCCATCGATTACCCACAATGGTGAATATTGCGTCGTGGCCCAGGCGGTGATCTGGAAAGATACCGAGCATTGATTCGGCAGGGGTTGCATTCATGCGTTACAGAAATGTCACACTGGCCCCTGAATGTGACCCCTATGCCACGCGGTGTGTTGTGCGGCGCACAAGGGAGAGTTAGCCATACGGCGTCGGGCATATCCCTTCCGGTCAACAGAGGAGGGAAGCCTGGACGCAGGACGGGACCCTGAGGCTAATACAATATAGAAAAGGGCTCCTTATGAAGATCAAGTTCGCTTGCGCCGCTGCTGCGGTCGCAATGGCCTTTGCTGCGCAAACCGCTTACGCCGATGACGCGCCGACCCCCGAGGTCACCGTGACCGGCAGCGCCGCCATCGTTTCGCAGTATCGTTTCCGCGGTATCTCGCAGTCGGACAACAAGCCCGCCGCCCAGATGTCGATCACTGTCTCGCACAAGTCGGGCTTCTATGTTTCGACCTGGGGCTCGAGCGCCAGCGCCGGCCAGTCGGCTGTGAACATCGGCGGCAGCGAGATCGACGTGTACGGCGGCTACACGCACGCCATCGGCAAGACCGGCATTACCTTTGACGGCGGCCTGTATGGCTACCTCTATCCGGGCATGCCCTCGGCCGAATACTTCGAGATCTACGGCTCGCTGAGCAAGTCGTATGGCCCGATCTCGGCCAAGGTCGGCCTGAACTGGGCGCCGGCGCAGGATTACTTCACCAACCTGCAGAAGGTGACCGGGGTCAATACGCCCGACTACAACGTGTATGAATATGCCGAACTGACCCTGTCGGTGCCCAAGACGCCCGTGACCATCCACGGCCACCTGGGCCACACTGGTGGCGGCCTCGATCTGGGCTATGACTACATCGACTACACCGTGGGCGCTTCCTACAAGTGGAAGATGCTGACGCTCGACGCCTCGCTGGTCGGCACCGACATCTCGCACTCGCGCGCGACCTCGGCCTCGCTCTATGGCGTTGGCTACACGGGCGTTGCCCCGCAGGAGATCTATCGCGCCGGCAAGCCGGTGGCGGTGATCTCGCTGACCGCCAGCTTCTAAGCTTCGGCAGGTTTCAAAACAAAGGCCGGCAGCCCCCTGAGGCTGCCGGCCTTTGCTGTTTGGGGTTTACTCAGCGGCTTCGTCCAGCGTCTCGCTTTCGGCGGCCTGGCGCGCCCACATCTCGGCATACAGTCCATCGCGGCGCAGCAGGTCGCCGTGCGTGCCCTGCTCGACCAGCGCGCCCTCGTTCAGCACGAAGATGCAATCGGCATCGGCAATGGTGGACAGGCGGTGCGCGATGGTCAGGCTGGTGCGCTGGGCCGAAATGGCGTGCAGCGTGGCCAGGATGTCCTGCTCGGTGCGCGTGTCGAGCGCGCTGGTGGCCTCGTCGAGCAGCAGGATGGGCGGGTTCTTGACCAGCGTGCGGGCAATGGCCACGCGCTGCTTCTCGCCGCCCGACAGCTTCAGGCCACGTTCGCCCACCTCGGTGTCGAAGCGCTTGGGCAGGCGATCGATCAGCCCCGTGAGCGCTGCGCCGCGCGCGGCCGCCTCGATCTCGGCGGGGCCAGCGCCACTACGGCCATAGCCGATGTTGTAGCCGATGGTGTCGTTGAACAGCACCGAGTCCTGCGGCACGATGCCCAGCACCGCGCGCAGCGAGGCCTGCGTGACCTGGGCGATGTCCTGCCCGTCGATCAGGATGCGGCCCGACCATGGGTCGTAAAAGCGGAAAAGCAGCCGGCCAATGGTGCTCTTGCCCGCGCCCGAGGGGCCGACGATGGCGACATGCTGGCCGGCGGGCACCTCGAAGGACAGGCCTTTGAGGATCTGGCGGTCCTTCTCGTAGCCGAACATCACATTGTCGAACACGACCGAGGGGCGCTGCACCACCAGCGCCGGCGCGCCGGGCGCATCGGCCACCTCGACCGGCGTGTCGATCAGCGCGAACATCGAGGCCATGTCGATCAGCCCCTGCCGGATGGTGCGATAGACCATGCCCAGCATGTCGAGCGGGCGGAACAGCTGCGTCAGGTACGTCTGCACGAAAACCAGCTGGCCCGCCGTGTAATGCCCCTGCGCCCAGCCCCACACCGTATAGGCCATGGCGCCAGCCATCAGCAGGTTGACCACCAGCCCCTGCGCGATGTTGAGCAGGCCAAGGCTGTTCTCGCTCTTGGTGGCGGCATCGGCATAGGCGCGGGTGGCGCTGGCATAGCGGGCCAGTTCGCGGTTTTCGGCGCCGAAATATTTGACCGTCTCGTAGTTCAGCAGCGAATCGACCGCGCGCGCCAGCGCCTGCCCGTCGAGCCGGTTCATCTTCTCGCGCAGGTGCGTGCGCCATTCGGTGATGGTGCGCGTAACCCAGATATAGGCCGCGATGGCCAAGGCCGTTGCCGCCACCAGCCCCCAGCCGAAATTGAGCCAGAAGATGACCGCCACCACCACCAACTGCAGCACGGTGGGGGCGATGTTGAACAGCATGAAATAGAGCATCGTGTCGATGCTCTTGGTGCCGCGCTCGATGGTCTTGGTCACCTCGCCGGTGCGGCGGCTCAGGTGAAAGCGCAAGGAGAGGTTGTGCAACTGCTCGAACACGTTTTCGGCCAGGGCGCGGGTGCCATCCTGCCCGACGCGCTCGAAGACGATGTTGCGCAGATTGTCGAAGGCGACGCTGCCAAAGCGCCCCGCCGCATAGGCCAGCACCCACAGCAACGCGAATTGCGCCACGCGCGGGCCGGTCAGGCTCATCGCGTCGATCGCCCATTTCAGGAAATAGGGCAGCGTCAGCTGCGTTGCCGTCGAGAGCAGGATAAGCCCGACCGCCGCCACGATTCGCAGCCGCAAGGCCGGATTGTCGCTCGGCCACAGATAGGGCAGGAAACGGCGTAGCGTGTGCCAGCCATCGTGGCGGGCGGACTTGTCGGCGGTGTGTGTTTCGGGCGGCATGGCGCCTATGTAGGCGAGGCGGGCAAAAACGGAAGGGCCGCCGTGTTCATAGGGGCGATCAGCGCCGGGTGGCAATGCGCGCCAGCGGCGCCAGCACCCGCCCGCCCGGCAGATGCGCGGCCATGGCGAACAGATCGTCAAGCGCAGGGTGGCGCACCAGGACCAGCACCGCCAGCCACAGGCCAACGCCGGCGCCTACCGCCGGCAGCAGCACCGGCATGGTGATGGCATCGGGCCCGACCCAGCACAGATACACGCCGGCCAGCGGGGCAAGGGCGGCTACGGCGCCCGCTGCGCTCTTGGCATAGATGGTCAGCAGTGCGCGCACGTCAAAGCCCACCAGCCCATGCAGGAAACGGGCATACAGGGCCAGCCAGCACAGGCCGTACACAAGGCGCGAGATTGCTGCGCCCTCGAGGCCCCACAGGCAGCCCAGCGCCAGCAGCGAGAGCGAGATGACCGTGTCCGCCACGTTGAACACCATCAGCCGGTTGAGACGCCCCAGCAGGATGGGCAGGTCGGTGTGCAGGGGCAGCATCACGAGGAAGATCTCGGTGAGCGAGATGGCCGAGAGCAGGGGCGCCACGGCCGTCCAGCGGTCGCCATAGAGCAGGTGGACCACCGGGCGCGAGGCCAGCGCCAGTCCTGCCATGCCGGGCCAGATGATCGCCGTATAGCCTGCCACCACGCGCAGGTAAGGCGGCCCCAAAGGCTCGCCGGCATCGCGCTTGCGGGCGAAGGCGGGGTAGAACACGCTGCCGATGGCGCCCGAGATGAGCATGCGGAACTGGTCCGACAGGCTGGCCGCGCGGCTGTAAAGGCCGACCGAGAGCAGGCCCAGCAGCTTGCCGACGATCATGTCGGGCGTGCGGCTGCCTAGCGCCGAGCTGGCATAAAGGGTGGTGAGGCGCGAGCCGGTCGAGACGATGGGGCGGATCTGGTTGAGCCGCAGCGGCCAGGGCAGCGCCGGGCGCAGCACCTGTGCGATGATGCCGCGCGCCGCACCATTGGCCAGCGTTGCCCAGGCCAGCGCGAAAGACGAAAAGCCCATCCACGCCAGCGCCAGCGCGACCACGCCCTGACACAGCGCGCCGCCCACATTGACCGTGAAATGGCCGCGAAAATTCATCGCCCGGCCCATGAGCGCCATGGGCACCACGGCAAAGGGCACGAACAGGTAGCTGCCCGCGATGATGAGCAGCATGGGGGCCAGCGCGGCCTGATGGTACGTGTGGGCCAGCGGCCAAGCCGCGGCCGCAATGCCCCCTGCCACCACCAGCGAGAACACCAGCGCCACCGAACTGCACCGCGCCGTGGCCAGTGCGTCGATGACCGGCAGGCCCGAGATGTAGCGCGACAGGCCAAAGTCCTGCAGCACCGAAACCACGAGCGCGGCCGCCAGTGCGATCGAGAACAGGCCGACCTCGGCGGGGGTGAGGAAGAAGCGCGAGATGATGACCGAGGAAATGAACTGGATGGCAAAAGACAGATATTGCCCCGCCATCGCCCACATGGCCGCGTGACGCACGCTCATGGCGGCAGGTTCGCGCGGGGCGGTATCGGCGGTGGCGGTGGGGGGCGTGTTGTCGTGGCGCGGCGCGCCCGATTCGCGCAGCGTGGGCGTGGGCGTGGTCATGGGCGTCTCAGTGCGTGGCCAGGGCCGCGGCCAGGCGCGCCGCGCGCACCGGCTCGCCAAAGCGCAGCAGGCGGGCAACGGTGCGCCACATGCCCTGTCGCTCGCCGCCTTCGGCCAGATGGTGGAGGATCAGTTCGAAACCGGCGTCGCGCAGGCCCGACTGTGAATAGAGCAGCCCCTGCGCCACCTTGGCCCGGACGGCGCGGGAAATGCCTTCGCGCCCGAACAGCGCGTCGAGTTCATCGACCGGGGGCAGGTGTTCGAGCGTTTCGGTGGGGTCGGGCCGGCCGGCGCGCCGTTCCTGATAGGCAATGCGCGCGACGGCGGCGCCGATCTGCTGCTCGGTGGCGTGGCGGCTGGAAACCTGGTCGCCATAATGGCGGTAGCGCAGGAGGCGTTCGGGGACGTTGCCGATGCGCGTGACGGCCACCAGCCGGAGCCAGAGGTCGAGGTCTTCGCAATGGCGAAAGGCGGCGTGATAGCCCCCGACGCCCAGCACCACATCGCGTCGGAACATGGCCGAGGGATGGCACAGGAGCGGCGCCTCGGCGTCGATGGCGGCCAGGAAGTCCTCGTGGGTGTCGGGGTGCCAGCGCCCGTCGCAGGGCCATTGGCGGTCGTGCTCGTCGATATCCTCGGTGCGGCAACCTACGACGCCATATTCGGGATGGGCATCGAGAAAGGCCAGCTGGCGCTCGAAGCGCTGGGGCAGGCAGACATCGTCGCCGTCCATGCGGGCGATGATGGGGGCGCGGGCCTCGGCCAGCAGCTGGTTGAGGCTGGCGATGAGGCCGCGGTTCTCGCGGATGATGGGGCGGATGCGCGCGTCGCTGGCCGCATAGCTGCGCAGGATGGCGGGGGTCCCGTCGGTCGAGCCATCATCGATGACGAGGAATTCGAAATCGCCCATTGTCTGGCCCAGCACGCTCTCGATGGCCTCGGCCAGAAAGCGTTCGCCGTTGTAGACGCTCAGGGCGACGCTGATTCTGGGCGATTGGGGGCAATTCATCGAGTGCGACGTCCTTGGGCGCTCTGGCCCGGGTGAATTTGCGGTCCCCATGCCGATAGCGCGTTAGGGTAAACAAAGCGTGTTGCCCTTGGGGTAGCGGGGGCAAGGGGGGCAGGATTGCCGGGCATGCGGCGGCGGGGAGCGTTGGGGAATGGAGGGTAATTTCAACAATTTGCAAAAAAAGTGACCAAAATGTGAAACAGGTGTTGACCGACTCGGAGAGTGTCCATATATGGCCGCTCACCGCAGCGGCGGCGCTGATATGAGGCGCGTTGTTGAGGCAATTTGGCAGAGACGGACATTTGTCGCCTGGGGTATGGATCCTGGGTTGGATGGATGTTCGCTGTTTTTGTCGGATGGTTCTTTGACATTGTTGATTAGATGAAGGGACATGTGGGCGACGGCGCCCGGTCCGGGGGTCTTTGGGCTCCGGTAACCGGTTGATTAAGTCGTTATCTTGCATGTCCTTCGTATCCATTACGTTTGAAATGCAGGTATCGGCTCCTGAAGTTCAAGTGTTTGGGGTTGGCGGATTTTGGTCTGCGCTTCAGATATTTGAGACATAACTTGAGAGTTTGATCCTGGCTCAGAACGAACGCTGGCGGCATGCCTAACACATGCAAGTCGAACGAACCCTTCGGGGTTAGTGGCGCACGGGTGCGTAACGCGTGGGAATCTGCCCTTGGCTTCGGAATAACAGTTAGAAATGACTGCTAATACCGGATGATGTCTTCGGACCAAAGATTTATCGGCAAAGGATGAGCCCGCGTAGGATTAGGTAGTTGGTGGGGTAAAGGCCTACCAAGCCGACGATCCTTAGCTGGTC
>DATMUT010000173.1:0-4156 GCA_035563755.1 Novosphingobium sp. | reverse complement strand
CTGGCACGGGCGGGCTATGCGCGCACCGATACGGTGGCCGATGCGGGCGAATATGCGGTGCGCGGCTCGATCTTCGACATCTTCCCCAGCGGCCTTGATTCCGGCCTGCGCCTCGACTTCTTTGGCGACGAGCTGGAAACGCTGCGCCTGTTCGACCCCAACACGCAGCGCACCACGGGCAGCATCGACCAGCATCTGCTGTTGCCGGCCAGCGAAGCGATGCTGGACGAGGAGACGATCAAGCGTTTCCGCACCCGCTATCGCGAGCGTTTTGGCGCAACGGCTACCGGCGATCCGCTGTATCAGGCGGTGAGCGACGGGCGGCGTCAGGCTGGCATGGAGCATTGGCTGCCCTTGCTGGAAGAGCGGCTGGTGACGCTGTTCGACCACCTCTCGCCTGCCGATCTGGTGGTGATGGACGTGGCCGCGGGCGCTGCCACCGAAGAGCGCCTGACCGACATTCTGGATTATCACGCCGCCCGCGCCGACCCCAAATCGGGCGGCGCCTATCGCCCGTTGCCGCCCGAGGCGCTGTATCTGACCCGCGCCGAAATCGACGCGGTGCTGGCCGAGCGGCCGGTGCACCGCGCCGAGGCTTTCCCGCACCCCGACAGCGGCGCGATTGTCGATTTCGGCTTTGCCGGCGCTCGCGATTTTGCGCCCGAGCGTGCCCGCAGCGCCAGCGGATCGGGCGACAATGCCTATGAGGCCGCCGCGCGCCACCTGCAAAGCGCGGCGCGCAGCGGGCGCAAGGCGGTGCTGGCCTGCTACTCGCAGGGCAGCCGCTCGCGCATCACCTCGATTTTGGGCGAGGCGGCCGGGCCTGCGCCTGCTCTTGCCGACAGCTGGCAAGAGGCGCTGGGCATTGCCGCTACGGGCCGCGTTGCCGCGCTGGTCCTGCCGCTCGACACCGGCTTTTCGAGCGAGAGCATCGAGCTGCTGACCGAGCAGGACCTGCTGGGCGACAGGCTGGTGCGCCGCAAGAAGCGCAAGAAGTCGGCCGATGCGTTTCTGGCCGAACTGGCCGCGCTCACGCCGGGCGATCTGGTCGTGCATATGGAGCACGGCATCGGCAAGTACGAGGGGCTGCTCTCGATCACCGTGGGCAAGAGCCCGCATGACTGCGTGATGCTGACCTATGCGGGCGGCGACAAGCTCTATGTGCCGGTCGAGAACATCGACGTGCTCTCGCGCTATGGCAGCGAGAGCGAGGGCGTGGCGCTGGATCGCCTTGGCGGCGAGGGGTGGCAGAAGCGCCGTGCCAAGCTGCGCGAGCGGATCCGCGAGATCGCCCATGAACTGCTGAAAACCGCGGCCCTGCGCGCGCTGCGCACCGCGCCCGCGCTCAGCCCCGAGGACGCCAGCTTCGGCCCCTTCGTCGACCGTTTCCCCTGGCAGGAGACGGAAGACCAGGAAGCGGCCATTGCCGACGTGCTGGAAGACATGGCCAGCGGCCGCCCGATGGACCGGCTGGTGTGCGGCGATGTGGGCTTTGGCAAGACCGAGGTGGCGCTGCGCGCGGCCTTTGTGGCGGCCATGGCGGGCATGCAGGTGGTGGTGGTCGCACCCACCACGCTGCTGGCGCGCCAGCACCACAAGGGCTTTGTCGAGCGGTTTTCGGGCTTTCCGCTACAGGTGGGCCGCCTTTCACGCCTTGTGCCCGACAAGGAGGCGTCGGCCACCCGCGCGGGGCTGGCCGATGGCACGATCGACGTGGTGGTGGGCACACACGCCATCCTGTCCAAGAATGTCAGCTTCAAGCGCCTCGGCCTCGTCATCGTCGACGAGGAGCAGCGCTTTGGCGTCAACCACAAGGAGCGCCTGAAGCAGTTGCGCGCGGACGTGCACATGCTGACCCTGACCGCCACGCCCATTCCGCGCACGCTGCAAATGGCCATGTCGGGCCTGCGCGAGCTGTCCACCATCCAGACGCCGCCGGTCGACCGTTTGGCCGTGCGCACCTATGTGATGGAGTGGGACGAGGTGGTGATGCGCGAGGCCTTGCTGCGCGAGCACCATCGCGGCGGGCAGAGCTTCATTGTCGTGCCGCGCATTTCCGACATGGCCGAGATCGAGGACTGGCTGCGCACGCATGTGCCCGAGATCAAATATGTCTCGGCCCACGGCCAGATGGGCGCGGGCGAGGTCGAGGACCGGATGAGCGCCTTTTACGAGCGCAAGTATGATGTGCTCGTCTCGACCACGATTGTGGAATCAGGGCTTGATATCCCGTCGGCCAACACGATCATCATTCACCGGGCCGACCGTTTCGGCCTGGCGCAATTGTACCAGCTGCGCGGGCGGGTGGGCCGCTCGAAGCTGCGGGCCTATGCCTATCTGACGACGCCTGCCGGGCGCGTGCTGTCCGATGTGGGCGAGAAGCGGCTCAAGGTGCTGGGCGATCTTGATTCGCTGGGCGCCGGTTTCCAGCTCGCCAGCCATGACCTCGACATTCGCGGGGCGGGCAACCTGCTGGGCGACGAGCAGTCGGGCCATATCCGCGAGGTGGGCTTTGAACTGTACCAGTCGATGCTCGAGGATGCGATTCTGGCGGCAAAGGCGGGCGATTACGGCGTCGAGCGCGACACCAAGGGCCTGAGCCCGCAAATCACGGTCGATGCGCCGATCATGATCCCCGAGGAGTATGTGCCCGATCTTGCGGTGCGCATGGCGCTCTATCGCCGCCTCAACGATGCCGAGGACATGGGCGAGATCGAGGCGATGTCGGCCGAGATGATCGACCGTTTCGGCCCGCTGCCCGCCGCCACCGAGAACCTTGTCACGCTCATCCAGATCAAGCGGCAGGCCATCGAGGCGCATATCGCCAAGATCGACGTTGGCCCGCGCGGCACGCTGGTGGCCTTCCACAACGACAGCTTCCCCGACCCGGCGGGCCTGTTCGCCTATGCCGAGCGGTTGAACGGCACGATCAAGCTGCGGCCTGATTCGAAGCTGGTGGTCAATCGCGCCTGGGGCGACCCCAAGGCGCGGCTCAATGGCCTGTTGCAGCTGACCAAGGGGCTAAGCGCGATCGTGCGCAAGGGCAAGAAGAAGGGGTAGGCAGGGCGAGGGGGCTGCCCCTCGCACCACCGTCTCACCGCGGAATGTCGACGTAATCCAGCTTCTGCATGCGCTCCATCATCGCACCGCGATATTCCTCGGGCACCGAGAGCGAGCCGAGCGCCCAGCCCAGGATGTCAACGTCCTCTTCCTCGATCAGCGTTTCGAACCAGACCAGTTCGGCCTCGTTCCAGCCGGCGTGAAAGACATCGAAGAAACCGCCGATCATATAGTCGGCCTCGCGCGTGCCGCGGTGCCAGGCGCGGAAACGCAGGCGCTTGAGGCGCGCCTCATGGGCGGCAGGATCGGGAGCGGCGGCGGGATCGGTGGGCTGGGTCATGGCATCTGCGCCTAGGCCAGCGGGCGGTCGATATCAACCGCCCGCCTGCCTCCGGCTCATCCCCGCGCGCGCAGGGCGGCCAGAATCTCGGCCCCCTTGAGGCCCTGCAGATCCTTGGCCAGCTCGCCCAGCAACGCCTGCTCAAGCGGCTTGGCGTAATGCTTGCGGATCTCGCCCATGCTGCGCGGCGGGGCGATCACCACCAGATGCGTGATGCGATGGCCCTGCACCTCGCCGTTCAGCCAGTCGATCGCGGCAATGGCATGGGCATCGCCCGTCATCACCGCGGCGCCTTCGCCGTGGTGGCTGGCGGCCGAATGGTTGTGCGCGTCAAGCCGGGGCACGGGCGCCTCGAGCAGCTCGGGCTCGGCCTCGGTGCCGGCATTGCGGTAAAGGTGGAAATTGCGCGCATCGATCACGGCGACAACGGTGCCATGGGGCAACAGCATCGGTAACTCCTTTCGCGCCGGGGCATCTGTACGGTTTGTGGCCCCGACAGGCGCATGTGGCGCCGGTTTGCCGGCTTTTTCCATGCGCTGCATCAAAGCGCTTTGAAAACTTGGCGCTGGCATCGCGCCGCGCGCGCGGTATGAGCGGGCCATGCGTCCCGATTTGCTCACGCCCTTGTTCGCCAGCGCCGAAGGTCTCAAGGGCGTTGGCCCTAGTCTTGCCCGCCCGCTCGACAAGCTGGGGCTGAGCCGGGTGAAGGACTTTGCCTATCACCTGCCCGACCGCTTCGTGCATCGCCGCGTGGTG
>DATMUT010000172.1:0-2512 GCA_035563755.1 Novosphingobium sp. | reverse complement strand
CCGGCAGGAATGCGCCTACCACACCGGCAAGCGCATCGTGGGCATGGTGCGCGAGGACCTGAAGCCGTCGGACATCATGACCCGGGCCGCGTTCCTTAATGCCATTCGCGTCAATTCGGCCATTGGCGGCAGCACTAATGCGCCCATCCATCTGGCCGCCATCGCCCGCCACATGGGTGTCGAACTGGACGTGCGCGACTGGCAGGCGCATGGCCATGACGTGCCGCTGCTGGTCAACATGCAGCCGGCCGGCGAATATCTTGGCGAGGATTTCTATCGCGCGGGCGGCGTGCCGGCGGTGGTGGGCCAGCTCATCGGGCAGGGCCTGATCGACGAGGGCGCGATGACCGCCAATGGCCAGACCATCGGCGCCAATTGCCGCGCCGCCCGCATCGAGGACGAGGCCGTTATCTACCCCTACGAGCGGCCCTTGCTGCCCTCCGCCGGCTTTGTGGTGCTTTCGGGCAATCTGTTCGACAGCGCGATCATGAAGACCAGCGTGATCAGTCCCGATTTCCGCGCGCGATACCTGTCGAACCCCACCGACCCCGAGGCCTTTGAAGGGCCGGTGGTGGTGTTTGACGGGCCAGAGGATTACCACGCCCGAATCGACGATCCGGCCACCGGCATCACGCCCGAAACGCTGCTGGTGATGCGCGGGGCAGGGCCGATCGGCTATCCGGGCGCGGCCGAGGTGGTGAACATGCGCGCGCCGGCCTATCTGCTGCGCGAGGGGGTGGCCAACCTGCCCTGCCTTGGCGATGGGCGCCAGTCGGGCACTTCGGGCAGCCCCTCGATCCTGAACGCCAGCCCCGAGGCGGCGGCGGGCGGCGGCCTTGCCCTGCTGCGCAGCGGCGACCGGGTGCGCATCGACCTGAAGCGAGGCACGGCCGATGTGCTGATTTCGGATGCCGAACTGGCCACGCGCCGCGCCGATCTGGAGGCGGCGGGCGGCTATGCCTATCCGGCCAGCCAGACCCCCTGGCAGGCCATCCAGCGCGAGCGGGTGGGGCAGATGGGCAGCGGCGCGATCCTTGAAGGGGCCGAGCAGTTCCAGCGGATCGCGCAAACCCGCGGACTGCCGCGCGACAACCACTAGCGCAAGGTTGCGGGCGGCCGTTTGCGGTCCTAGAATGCGCCGCCCGTGGTGCAGGCATAACAGCAGGGAAAGTCGCACAGGCCGTGGCAACAGCAGCCAGACAAAGGGCGCCCAAGGGCAAATCGGCGACATTGCGCCTGCATCAGATGGTCGCGCGCCAGTTGGGCACGGCCATCGTGACCGGCCAGATCGCGCCGGGCGACGCGCTGGGCGGCGAGATCGAGGCGGCGGGGCGGTTTGGCGTCTCGCGCACCGCCTACCGCGAGGCGATCCGCATTCTGGTGGCCAAGGGCCTGCTGGAAAGCCGGCCCAAGGCGGGCACGCATGTGCTGCCGCGCCGCCGCTGGAACCTGCTCGACCCCGAGATGCTGGCGTGGAGCTTTTCGGCCAAGCCTGACGAACAGTTCGTGCGCGACCTGTTCGAACTGCGCGGCATTATCGAGCCTGAGGCCGCGGCGCTGGCAGCGCGCCGGCGCAACAACGCGCAGCTGGCAATCATGCACGGCGCGCTCGATGTGATGCGCCGGCACGGGGTGGTTGATGCCGAAGGACAGGCCGCCGATCAGACGTTTCATTCGGCCATGCTGGATGCTTCGGGCAATGCGACTTTGACCACGCTGGCGGAATCGATTGGCGCGGCGGTGCGCTGGACCACGCATTTCAAGGCGCGGGTCAGCCCGGTGCCGCGCGATTCCGTGCCCGACCACGAAGCCGTGCTGCGCGCCATTGCCAATTGCGACGCGGATGGCGCGCGCCAGGCGATGCGTGAGTTGCTGCGACTGGCGCAAGAGGACATGCGTGACATCGCGCTGTAACGGCTGGCAGCAAGATAGGCATTGACAGCGGGCCACCGATTTGGCGCTACCATGCAAGCGCTTGCCAAGGCGCGATTGCATGCCTCCGCTGCAATTGTCGATGGCCCGCGCAGCACGTCATAATATGGGAAAGGCTTGGGATGGCGTTCACCGCAGGGGCACGTTCTGCCGGTGCAAGAGCGGTTTTGGCGCTGGCAGGCGCGGCGTTGATATGGCCTGCGGGCGGGGGCCTGCGCGCCCAGCCCGCGCCCGATGCCTCGCCGCCCGTGCGCCTCACGCAGTCCGCCTCTTTGCCTGCAGGTGCGCGCTGGTCGGCGCAGGTGCCCGCCGCGTGGAACGGCACGCTGCTGTTGTGGAGCAGAGGCTATGCCGCGCGGCCGGGCGAGCCAGAACTGGCGCCGGCCCGCGCGCGTGCGGCGCTGCTGGGGCTGGGCTATGCCATCGCGGCCTCCGACTATGGCGCCGGCGGCTGGGCGCTGGAACAGGCGGTGCCCGCCCAGCAGGCCACCTTGCGCGCCTTCACACAAGCCTATGGCCGGCCACGGCGGGTGATCGCCATGGGCAATTCGATGGGCGGGCTGGTTACCACGGCGCTGGC
>DATMUT010000171.1:0-2525 GCA_035563755.1 Novosphingobium sp. | reverse complement strand
CAGCGGCTCGTCCGGCATGGCGGGGTGCACGAAGGCATAGCAGCGCCGGTCCTGCGGCAGCAGCCGGTCGCGCAATTCGGCCCAGGTGGCGATGGAATGCACCGCCTCATAGCGGATGATGCGCTCGAGCATGTCGGCGGGGCTGGACCAGTCGATCCGGCGCAGCACCAAAAAGCCCCGGTTGAACCACGAGCGCAGCAGATGCACCAGATCGGCTTCGAGAGGCGCCAGATCGGGCTGGTCGGGCAGCAGGCGCAAGAGGTCGGCGCGCAGCCGCACCAGATCGGCGGTAGCGCCCGGCGCCTGGTTCAGGCGGCGCAGCAACTCCTGTCGCGGTGGCTCGGCGGCCTGTGTCACGCGCGCCAGCGCACTGGGGCCAGGCGCGGCCTGATAGGCAAGCCACGCGGCTTCGATGGCGGCGGGCAGGGGGCCAAAGTCGCGGGCCAGCCCGTCGAAAAATGCCCGTTGCCCGGCGGTGTCGAGCGCTGTGTATGCGGCCAGAATGCGCCGCGCCAGCCCCACGCCCGAGGACTGGCTGCGCTCGCCCAGCAGGTCGTGGGCCATGGCCAGCAGGTCTGATGCCTCGAGCGCGGCCTGTGGCGTGGGCAGGGGGCGCTGGCCCCACCCCTTGCGCAGGAAACGGACCCGGTCAAACACCACGTCGAGCAAGGCACTCATGCGATTGGCGCGCAACATCGACAGTCTCCCGATGGCGATTCGATGCCATCAGGATACAGCAGTTTGCCATTATCCGTATACGCAATTGGTCAAATATGCTTAACTTGTGTTCGTTAACGCAAAAATGGCCAAAATGGCATACGCAACGCCGGCAGCGCCCTACAGCGTCCGCGCCAGACGGAAACCGTTGTGGTAATTGCGCAGGCCGGTCTTGTCCCTGACCCGGATGGCCGAGCGCAGCGAGCCGGGGGTGTAATACCAGGCCCCGCCGCGTTCGGCGTGCTCGGTGCATGCGCCGCCGGTAAAGGGCGTGCCATCGTCGGGCGCCCCATCATATCCCGCCTGCCAGCAATCGGCCACCCACGACCAGGCATTGCCGCTCGTGTCATACAGGCCAAAGGCGTTAGGCGCATAGCTGCCCACCGGCACGGTGCCGTCATGCGCCACATCATTGCCACAAGCCGAGCAATTGGCGTGATTGCCGCCAATGTCATTGCCCCACCACCAGGGCGTGCGGGTGCCGGCGCGGTTGACATATTCATATTCGGCTTCGGACAGCAGGCGGTAATGGTGCCCGGTTTTCCGCGACAGCCATGCCGCATAGGCCTGCCCGTCGTCGAAATTCATGCAGACCACAGGGTCGTTCAGGGTTTGCCGGTAGCCCGGATTGCGCCAGTTGCGTCCGGCGCGATGATCGTCCCACGCGCCGTTCTCGAAGGTCTTGCAGGTGTCGCCCGCGTCATAATGGGTGGCCGCGACAAAGCGGGCGAATTCGCCCACCGTGACGGGATATTTGCTCACGGCAAAAGGCCGGGCGATATGCACCGGGTGCTGCGGTCCTTCGTCGGCGTGGCGATTGGCCTCATCGAGGGGCGATCCCATCAGGAAGGTGCCTGCGGGCACGACCACCATTTCGGGAAATGGTGCGCCATCCCATAGGGTTTTGGGCGTGGCGGGTTTGGCGGCTTGCCGCTTGAAGGTGGTAAAGGCGGCGCGGCGCTGGGCATCCCACGCCTGATCGGCAGTGACGGCCGCTGCCGCCTGGGGAAGGGCCAACAGGGCGATCAGCAGGCATTTTGTCAGACGCATCGACATGGCAGGTCTCCTCGCCCGTCAGGATCGTTCAGCTGGTGGCAAACCACATCGCATTGCCCGGCTCTGCTCGCGCAATGGATAGCGGCTCGAACACCAGATCGGCGGCCCCGACCAGTCGCGGCACCATTCTGGCGGATGCTGGAGCAGTTGCGACAGGGGTAATGGCGATCGCGCGAAACAATAATCGTCCTACTGTCGACAGAAGGACAGTTGTGACTTATGCATGGCTCCCTACAGCGTCGCCGACGATGGTCGGCGGGCTGAGAGGGAGAAGCACATGTCTCATGCACCAGCGACCGGGCCAGACCGCGACGCTGCATCCGAACGCCCGCTCAAGGCGCAGCGCATCCTTGTTGCCGGCGGCGGCATCGGTGGCCTGACCACCGCGCTGTCGCTGCTGCGCCAAGGGTTTCAGGTCGATCTGTTCGAGGGCGCGCGGGCCTGGACCGAAGTGGGGGCGGGCGTCACGCTGGCGCCCAATGCCATGCTGGGCCTGCAATATCTGGGGCTGGGCGCGGCCATCGAGGCCTCGGGCATGGAACCGCATGCGCAGGAGATCCGCCATTGGGAAGATGGCCGGGTGCTGCGCCGGCTCGAGCGCGGCGGCGAAATGCGCGAGCGCTATGGCGCGCCCTATCTCTACATGCACCGCGCCGACCTGCATCAGATCCTGGTGGGCGCGGTCGAGGCGGCCGGCGGGCGCCTGCACCTGAACGCGCCGGTCACGGCGGTCGAGCATTCCGCCTCGGGGG
>DATMUT010000170.1:0-5438 GCA_035563755.1 Novosphingobium sp. | reverse complement strand
CGAAAATGACAAGGGCGTCTTGTGGAACGACCCTGCCATTGGCGTGGCATGGCCGGCCGTCGCCAACGCCGAAACCCTCTCGGGCAAGGACCGGGTGCAGCCGTTGCTGGCCGACCTGCCGGCCTGCTTCAGCGTGAAGGATTGATCCGATGCGGGTGATCGTGACCGGCGGGGCCGGCTTTATCGGTTCGGCGCTGGTGCGCCATCTGGTGCTCGAGCGCGGGTATGAGGTGCTCACCATCGACGCGCTGACCTATGCGGGCAATCTGGCCTCGCTGCGGGCGGTGGAAGGGCGCGGCAACCACCGTTTCGTGCAGGCCGACATTCGCGATGCCGGTGCCATGCAGGCAGCCGTGGCGGGGTTCCGCCCCAACCGCATCATGCATCTGGCGGCCGAAAGCCATGTCGACCGCTCGATCACCGGGGCGGGCGAATTCATCACCACCAATGTGGTGGGCACCTTCACCCTGCTCGAGGCCGCGCGCGGCTACTGGAACGGGCTGGAGGGCGAGGCCAAGACGGATTTCCGTTTCCTGCATGTCTCGACCGACGAGGTGTATGGCAGCCTTGACCACGCCCCTACCGCGCTGTTTCACGAAACTACCCCTTACGATCCGTCCAGCCCCTATTCGGCGTCGAAGGCAGCCAGCGACCATCTGGCCAAGGCATGGCAGCGCACCTATGGCTTGCCGGTGGTGGTGTCGAACTGCTCGAACAATTACGGGCCTTACCATTTCCCCGAAAAGCTCATTCCGCTCACCATTCTCAATGCGCTGGCGGGGCGGGAGCTGCCGGTTTACGGCGCGGGCGAAAATATCCGCGACTGGCTCTATGTCGAGGATCATGCCCGCGCGCTCGACCTGATCGCGCAGAAGGGGCGGCCGGGCGAGACATACAATGTGGGCGGCCGGAACGAGCGGCGCAACATCGATGTGGTGCGCCGCATCTGCGCCGTGCTCGACCGGCTGGTGCCGGGCGAGCGGCCTCGCGAGGAACTGATCCGTTTCGTGACTGACAGGCCGGGCCATGATGCGCGCTATGCGATCGACGCGAGCAGGCTGGAAACCGAACTGGGCTGGCACGCGCAGGAGGATTTCGACAGCGGCATCGAGAAGACGGTGCAATGGTACCTTGCCAACGACTGGTGGTGGCGCCCGCTGCGCGATGGCTATGACGGGCAGCGGCTGGGCCTGCTGGAGGGCGCGAAGTGAGGATCGCTGTCACCGGGACCTCGGGTCAGGTCGTCTCGTCGCTCGTGGCGCGGGCGGGTGGGCATGTCGACATCGTCACGCTGGGGCGGCCGGGGCTGGATCTGGCCGACATCGCCTCGATCGAGCCGGCGATACGGGCGGCGCGGCCCGATGCGGTGGTGTCGGCGGCGGCCTATACGGCGGTGGACAGGGCCGAGGGCGAGCGCGACATGGCCTTTGCGGTGAACGCGGCGGGGGCGGGCGAGGTGGCCCGGGTGGCGCACGAGATGCTGATCCCGCTGATCCACCTGTCGACCGACTATGTGTTCGACGGCAGCAAGCCGGCACCCTATGTCGAGAGTGACCCGGTGGCGCCGCTGGGCGTATATGGCCAGTCCAAGCTGGCGGGCGAACAGGCGGTCATGGCGGCGCATCCCGGCGCGGTGATTGCCCGCACGGCCTGGGTTTACAGCCCTTATGGCGCCAATTTCGTCAAGACCATGCTGCGCCTGGCCCAAACGCGCGACGAAGTGGGTGTGGTGGCCGATCAGATCGGCAACCCTACCAGCGCGCTCGATATTGCCGATGCCGTGCTGGACATGGCCGAGGCGATGGCGACTTACCCCAATGCCGCGCCGCGGGGCATATTCCACATGACCGGCAGCGGGGAGGGTAGCTGGGCCGATCTGGCCGAGGCGGTGTTTGCCGCCAGTGCGGCATGCGGCGGCCCGGTGGCGCAGGTACGCCGCATCGCCACGAGCGATTATCCCACACCCGCCGCGCGGCCGGCCAATTCGCGGCTCGACTGCGGGGCGCTGGCGGCGGCCTATGGGCTGCGCCTGCCTGACTGGCGCGACAGCGTGGGCGAGGTTGTGGCCCGGCTGGTCAAGGAAATGGGGGTTGCAGCGTGAAGGGCATCATTCTTGCCGGTGGCAGCGGCACCCGGCTCTTTCCGATGACATTGGCGCTCAGCAAGCAGCTGATGCCGGTCTATGACAAGCCGATGATCTATTATCCGCTGACCACGCTGATGCTCGCCGATATCCGCGATATCCTCGTTATCACGACACCGGCGGAGCGGGCGCGGTTCGAGGGGCTGCTTCACGACGGCAGCCAATGGGGCCTCTCGCTGAGCTATGCCGAGCAGCCGCGGCCCGACGGGCTGGCGCAGGCTTACACGATCGGCGCCGAATTTGTGGCTGGCGGGCCTTCGTGCTTGGTGCTGGGCGACAATATTTTCCACGGCCATGGCCTGCCCGAGCTGATGCAGGCCGCGGCGGGCGGCGGCGAGGGGGCGACCGTTTTCGCCTATCACGTGGCCGATCCCGAGCGATATGGCGTGGTCGAATTCGATGCGCAGCGACGCGCCGTCAGCATCGAGGAAAAGCCTGTGGTGCCCAAGTCGAACTGGGCGGTCACGGGGCTGTATTTCTATGATGCCGAGGTGGTCGACATTGCCGCCAATATTCGCCCTTCGGCCCGTGGCGAGCTGGAAATCACCGACGTGAACCGCGCCTATCTGGAGCGTGGGAAGCTGCGCGTGATGGAGATGGGGCGCGGCTTTGCCTGGCTCGATACCGGCACGCCCGATAGCTTGCTCGAGGCGGCCGAATTTGTTTCCACGCTCGAGCGGCGGCAGGGGATGAAGATCGCCTGCCTCGAGGAGATTGCCTGGCGCAAGGGGTTCATTGACGAGACCTTGCTGGAGCGGGCGATCCATCGGCAGGGCAAGGGCAAGTATGCGCAATATTTGCGTGGGCTGGCGGCAGGCGTCTGAGCGCCAATACGTTTTGAACGGTGCGCGCCGAAAGACGTTTACGACGTTCTTTCCTTGCGCGGCCGCCTCGACGATCCGGAGAGAGAGCATGACCGATCTCGTTGACTTGATTGTGCCCGTTTACAAAAATATCGAGATTACCCGCCAATGCCTTGAAACGCTTGTGCGGCATCTCGACGAGATCGCCGAGTGCAAGCCGCGGGTGATCGCCATCAATGATTCCCCCGGCGACCCGGTTGGCGACCTTTTGCAGGACATGCACCGGGCAGGCCACATCGACGTATTGATCGAGAATGCCCAAAATCAGGGGTTTGTGCATAGCGTGAACAAGGGGCTGGCCATGGCGCGCAAGCGCGGTGCGGCCGCCATTCTGGTCAACAGCGATACGATCACCTTTGCCGGCACGCTGCGCGAAATGCTGGATGTGGCCCGGATCGACCCGATGATCGGTTTCATCAATCCGCGCACGAATAACGCTTCGATCGCCACCTTTCCGCAAGTCGATACCCAAGGCTGTAGTGTGGACGAATGTTTCGCAAAATGGGCGAGCGTGAAGGACTATCTGCCCCGGTTCAGTTTCGCGCCGACAGCTGTTGGCTATTACATGTATATCCGGCCTGAAGTGGTGCAGGCTTTTGGCTACCTCGATACCAAATTCGGGGTGGGATATGAGGAGGAAAATGACCTGGTCATGCGCGCGAACAAGGTGGGGTATCGCGCTGTTTTTGCCAATCATGCCTATGCCTATCATGCAGGCTCGGCGTCTTTTCTGCTGACCGATATCGACCTGCATCAGCACAAGAACGCCAACCTGGCCTTGATGACGCAGCAACATCCCGAATTTCTGCCGCTGGTGCGCCAGTATGAAGCTTCGGCGCATTACCGGGCCGAGCGATTGCTGGCGCACCTTGTGCCTGATGCTGGCGGCCGGGTGGTGCTGGGGCTGAATCTGATGACCATGGGGCGTCATTTCAACGGCACGAACGAAATCGTTGTCAGGCTGTTGCAGGCTATTGAAGCGATCAATGATCCGCGGTTCGACGTGGTATTGGTTATGGGGGAGGCGGAGGCGGCGTTTTTTGGATTTGATACGCTTTCAAACGTCCGAATTTCTGAGTGTTTCCCAAAAAATTGTGCTCTGGCTGTCCATCCTTGTCAGCCATTTGACCTAGATTATATCAATATCCTCGACATGGCTGCACCGATAAACATCTATATCATGCACGATGCCATCGCGCTGGATTGCGGATATATCGGGCATAATCAGAATTTGCAGCGGCTTTGGGGCGTCGTCATGTCCTGGGCGAATGGCGCGTATTTTATCAGCGATGTGGCAGAGCGCAGTTTTGCCAACCGCTTCAGGATTTCGCCCAATCTGTTGGGCTACACACAAATGTATCCGGTCGAGCCGGCCTGTTACGGCGCGCGGGCGGCGCAGGATGAGGTGGGGGACCATGTCTATGTCGCCGGCAACCACTTTTTGCACAAGGATGCCGGGCGGACCGCAACCGTTCTGCTGGAGGCATTTCCTGATTTCGACGTTTGGGTAATGGACAGGCCGGGCGTGCCGCATCCGCGCATTCGCTATCTGACTGCGGGCGAGGTGGATGAAGACGAGATGGCAGCGGCGCTGTCGCGCTCGCAGGCGATTGTGCTGCCATCCTATTACGAAGGATTCGGGCTGACGTTGATGCACGCGCTGGCGCTGGGCAAACCGGTGGTGGCGCGCGACATTGCCGCAACGCGCGAAATATTGGCCCGCTTTGATGACGTATCGGGCGTATACTTGTTCCGCAATGACGAGGAGATGGCCGAGGCGGTGCGGGCCGCGCGCAAGATTGGTTCGTCGCGCGTTGTGGTGAGAAATGGCGGCGATTGGCGCAGTTGGGCTGCAGGCTTGCTCGATTTCTTCGCCTCGACCATGAACCCGCAGCACGCGTATACCCAATTGACCGGCAGGCTCGAGCATCTGGATTTTGTGCGCAGCCGGCAAATTGTCGAAAATATGCCGCAGTGGCAGGGCGATGATTCCAGATTGCCGGCGTGGGACGAGGATTATGCCCATTTGCGCATGCGCAACGATATGCATTACGACGAGGTTGTGAATGTAACCGATGAAGAATTTCTCTATTTCATTTACAACCTGTTGTTGAAGCGCAACCCCGATCCTTCCGGTTTTCGCGCGCATCTCGGGGCGCTGCGAGGTGGGGCACCGCGGGTGAAAATCCTGCGCTCTTTCCTGCGCTCGCAAGAATACGGCGATCGCGGGTACAAGGTGGTTGTCAGGGGCATGGTGAAGCCAACTTTGGTGGAGCATATCCTGCAATAGCTTGCCGGCCCTTGGGGATGGGCCATTATGGACATATCGTCGCAGGCGCTCCGGCGCGATTTCTGTACTTTCTGGCTGCTTCTTGTGGCGGCTTGAAGAAAGGTGACGGGTAGGGCGAATGGCATTGTATACCGGCCAGGAT
>DATMUT010000169.1:0-5282 GCA_035563755.1 Novosphingobium sp. | reverse complement strand
GGCGGGCATTGTCGGTGCGCCAGTTCTCGTTGGCCAGACTATAGACCAGCCCCTTGTCGCCCGCGACCCACACCAGCGAGGAAAGCGTGCCCTCGATCACGTCGGGCAGCAGTTCGCCCGTGGCGATCACCTTGAACCTTGCGGTAAAGCGCTCGGACCCATTGTCGTCGACGCTCCAGGCCAGCAGGCGGCCATCGGAAGACACCGAGATCGCGCCGAGGCGGAAATAGTCGTGGCCCTGCGCCAGCGCCACCTCATCGAGGATCAGCTCGTCGGCGCTGCCGTCTGCCGGGGCAGCCAAGGGCCGGCGCCACCATTTCTTGTATTCGGCGCCTTCCTCATATTCGATCCAGTACAGCCAGTCGCCATCCTTCTGCGGGACCGACTTGTCGGCTTCCTTGATACGCCCGCGCATTTCGGCAAACAGCGTGTCGATGGCGGGCTTTTGCGCGGCCATGCGCGCCTCGAACCAGGCGTTTTCGGCCTCCAGATGCGCCAGCACATCCTTGTCGGTCACCTCGGGATAGCCGGGGTCGCGCAGCCATGCGTAATCGTCGGCAACGGTAATGCCGTGATGCGTGAAGCTGTGCGCCCGCTTTGGCGCCACCGGCGCGGCTGCAGGGGCGGGCGAGACGGCAGCGGAAACCGGCTGGGTCGGGGTGGAATTGGCCATAGTGTGCATCTATGTGCTGATATGCCCGCCCGCAAGCGGGTCTAACGCCAAGCCGGTGCCAGAGCCTGCCCCCCAAGGAGCCACACCATGACGACCCATGCCCCTGCCACCTCTGCATCACAGCGCCTGTCTGCCCTGCGCGCGCAACTGGTGGCCGATGGCCTCGACGGTTTCGTCATCCCCATTTCCGATGAGCACATGAGCGAATATGTCGGCGCCTATGCCCAGCGGCTGGAGTGGCTGACCGGCTTTGGCGGATCGGCGGGCACGGCGGTGGTGCTGGCCGCGCCCGAGGCAGAACCGGGCGCTGCGATCTTCGTTGACGGGCGCTATACGCTGCAGGTGCGCGATCAGGTCGATGGCGCTCTGTATGAATATCACAACGTGCCCGCCACCAGCCCGGCCCGCTGGCTGGGCGAGCAGGCCCCGGCCGGCGCGCGCATCGGCTATGACGCGTGGCTGCATTCGCGCCCCTGGGCGCAAGCGGCTGCGGCGGCCCTGGCGGCGCGGGGCGGGCAACTGGTGGCGGTCGCGCGCAACCCGGTCGATGCGGTATGGGCCGAGCGGCCCGCGCCCTCGCCAGCCCCCGCCATCGTCCACCCCATCGCGCAGGCCGGGCAGGCCAGCCAGGCCAAGCGCGCCGCCGTTGCCGACTGGCTGCGCGAGGCGGGCGCCGATGCCACCGTCATCACCGCGCTCGATTCGGTGGCATGGCTGCTCAACATTCGCGGGGCCGATGTGGCCTGCACGCCGGTGGCGCTGTCCTTCGTGATTGCCCGCGCCGATGGTACCGCCGACTGGTTCATCGCCCCCGGCAAGGTCACGCCCGAAGTGGCGGCCCATGTGGGGAATGCCGTGCGCATCCGCGACATGGCCGAATTCGCCCCCACCCTGGCGGCCATGGGCGGGCAGGTGGTCGCGCTTGACCCCGAGCGCGCCGTGGCGGCCGTCTTTGCCGCGATCGAGGGCGCGGGCGCGCGGGTGATCGAGGCGCGCGACCCCTGCGTGCTGCCCAAGGCCATCAAGAACCCCGCCGAAGTGGCCGGCCACCGCGCGGCGCAGGCCCGCGACGGGGCGGCAGTGGCGCGCTTCCTGCACTGGCTCAGCGTCGAGGGGCCGGACGGCGAGGTCGACGAAATCGGCGCGGCAGACACGCTGCACCAGTTCCGCCGCGAGGGCGGCGACCTGCGCGACCTCTCGTTCGAGACGATCAGCGGCGCGGGGCCGAACGGGGCCATCGTCCACTACCGCGTGTCCGAGGCGACCAACCGCCGGCTCGATCCGGGCAGCGTCTATCTGGTCGATTCGGGCGGGCAATACCCCGATGGCACCACCGACATCACCCGCACCGTGTGGATCGGCGGGGGCGAGCCGGAGGCGGAATTGCGCGACCGCTTCACCCGCGTGCTCAAGGGGCATATCGCGCTGGCCCGCGCGGTGTTTCCGCGCGGCACGGCGGGCAGCCAGCTCGACACGCTGGCGCGGCAATATCTGTGGGCGGCCGGCGTGGATTACGCGCATGGCACGGGGCATGGCGTGGGCAGCTTCCTTTCGGTGCACGAGGGGCCGCAGCGCATCGCCAAATCGGCCGGCGGGCAGGCAGGCACCGGGCAGGAGCTGTTGCCCGGCATGATCCTTTCCAACGAGCCAGGCTATTACAAGACCGGCGCGTGGGGCATCCGCATCGAGAATCTGGTGCTGGTCGAAAGCCGCGCGATTGCCGGGGCCGAGGGCGACTACATGGGCTTTGAGACGCTGACCCATGTGCCCATCGGGCGGGCGCTGGTCGAGCCGGCCCTGCTGCTGGCCGAGGAACGCGACTGGTGGAACGCCTATCACGCGCAGGTTCTGGCCATCCTTGCCCCGCAGCTCGAGGGGGCCGCGCTCGACTGGCTGCAGGCCGAATGCGCGCCGCTTTGACGGCCTGGCTGAACGCAGCTTCATCCTTGTCGCGCGGGGGCGGCAAAGCGCCGTGCACGCGCGACAATTGGCGACAAAATGCCGCCAGCCCGGCATAAACGCGCGACAGGCCGGGCGTAAAAGCAGCGATGAAAGCCGCCGAGCCGTCCACCGCGCGCTATCCCCCCCAGTTTGCGCGGCCGGACGGCGGCTTTCACCCCCACCTGTGAGGGGGCCCCATAGAGGATCGCGAGATGAGGACAATTTCCATCGGCCTTTCCGCGCTGGCGTTGACGCTGGCTGGCGGCGTGATTGCCGCCCAGCCGCCCGCCCGCCCCGCAGCCCAAGGCCCTGCCCAGCCCGACCACGACATCACCCGCGCCGAGGCCAAGGCCATGGCCGAAAAGCTGTTCGACCGGCTGGACGCCAACCACGACGGCAAGTTCGACAAGGCCGACCGCGAGGCCGAGCACGCACAGCGCCTGACCGCCATGTTCGACCGGCTCGACACCAATCACGACGGCCAGATCTCGCGCGAGGAGTTCATCGCCGGCCACAGCTTCAAGGGCCCCGAAGGCGGCCCCGGCGCTGGCCCCGGCCACGATGGCCCGCCCCCTCCCCCGCCGCCGGGCGGCCCCGAAGGCCCCGGCATGGATCACCCCGGCATGGGCGGCCCCGGCATGAAAGGCCCGGGCATGGAGCGCCATCGCGGCCCGATGATGCGCGGCCACATGCGCGCCATGGGCATGGAATTTGCCATCCTGCGCCGCGCCGACCCCAATCACACCGGCACCGTCACCCGCGAGGCATTTGTGGCCGCGGCATTGCAGATGTTCGACCATGCCGATACCAATCACGATGGCAAGCTGACCCGCGAGGAGCGCCGCGCCGCCATGGCGGCCATGCGCCCTGCCGGCGGGCCGGGCTGGGGCCCGCGTGGGGGCGAAGGGCATCGCGGTCATGGCGACATGCCGCCGCCCCCTCCGCCGGCCGACGGCAAGTAACGCCCAGAGGGGAGACTGTGACGGACATGCGAAGGATTGACCTGCTGGCGACGAGTGGGACGAATGCGATATCGGCGCTGCCAGATCGGCTGGCGGCGTGAGCGAGGGCGCAACCACCCGCCTGCTGCTGGTCGATGACGAGGCAGCCCTGCGCGAACCTCTGGCCTCCTATCTGGAGCGTCAGGGGTTCAGCGTGGCCCAGGCCGCCAGCGCCGCCGAGGCGCGCGCTTCGATTGCCGCGCAGACCCCCGATCTGGTGCTGCTCGACATCATGATGCCCGGCGAGGACGGCCTATCGCTGTGCCGCCACCTGACCGAGAGCCGGGCGATCCCGACCATCTTCCTGACCGCGCGCGGCGAGGCGACCGACCGCATCGTCGGGCTCGAGATTGGCGCCGACGACTATGTGGTCAAGCCTTTCGAGCCGCGCGAACTGGTGGCCCGCATCCGCAGCGTGCTGCGCCGCGCCGGGCGCGGTGCCGCGCCCGAACCGGTCGTGCCCAACGAGGATTTCATCTTCGACAGCTGGCGCCTCGATCCGCTCAAGCGGCGGCTTTCGGCGCCCGATGGCGCGGTGGTGGCCATCTCCTCGGTCGAGTTCCGCCTGCTGCTGGCTTTTCTCGAACACCCCCGGCAGGTGCTCGACCGCGACCGGCTGCTCGACATGGTGCAGGGCCGCGAGGCGCATCTCTTCGACCGCGCCGTCGACAATCAGGTCAGCCGCCTGCGCCGCAAGATCGAGGTCGACAGTCGCAATCCGCAACTGATCCAGACGGTGTGGGGGGGCGGCTACATGCTGGCCGCCGATGTGCGCCGCGTACCGGCCGACCAGGCCTGAAAGGTTCAAGCCCTTGCGTTTCATTCCGTCGCTGCCGCGCAGCCTCAGGGGGCAGGTGCTGCTCTCGCTGGCTGCCGCGCTTCTGCTGGCCCAGGGCATTGGCGCGACGCTGCTCTACAAGGCGCAGTCCGAATACCGGCAGGAACAGCTCATCCATTCGCTGGCGCTGCGCCTGACGCTGGCCATCCGCCACGACGACGGCTCTGATGCGCGCGGCGGCCCTGATGGCGGCCCCGATGGTGGCCCGGATGGCAGCGCTCCGGCCGATGGCAACGCGCCCCCGGCCCCCGCCGCTGCGCCGCGCGGCAAGGGCGATCACCACGATGCCGGCCCGCCCCCGCGCCATTTGCCGCCGCTGCTGGGCGAACGCGGCGGCGAGCGCGGCGAACCCGACCTGCGCCCCACCCCCGACGAGCTGCCGCACGGTCCGCGCCCCGAGCATGCCACCAGCTTCACGCCCCTGGCCGTCGACACGCCCCAGCCCAGGATGGCCGAACGGCTGGGCCAGTTGCTGGCCGAGCAGGACATTGCCCTCCACACGCTCAAGGTCGTGCGCCGCCCGCTCACCGCCGATGCGCCCTCGATGGCGCGCATGAACCGGCGCATGCCCTTCATTCGCAAGCATCACATTCCCGTGCCCGAAAACGTGCTGGTCGCGGCCTATCAGCGCCAGCCGGGCGCGCCCTGGCTGATCGCGCGGGTGGGCATTCCCCCGCGCGATCCCTGGCTGCTGGCCACGCTCATCGCGCAGACGCTGCTGATCTATGCAACGCTGGTGGGGGCCATGGCGGTGATCCTGCGGCGCATCGTGCGCCCGCTGGCGGCGCTCACCGACCGGCTCGAGCATTTTGCCGAGAACCGCGAGGCC
>DATMUT010000168.1:0-2453 GCA_035563755.1 Novosphingobium sp. | reverse complement strand
GGTGGTGAGCGGCGGCCAGACCGTGCGCGCCAGCGTGGTGTCGTCGAAGCCGGCCACCGACAGGTCGCGCGGCAGTTCCATGCCTCGCCCGTGCGCGATCGAGAGCACGCCGGCGGCCATGTCGTCATTGCTGGCGAAGATGGCGGTGGGCGGGTGTTTCAGGCCAAGGAAATACTGGCCTGCTGCCACGCCGCTCTCGAAATCGAAGGCGCCGGGGTGGACCAGCTGCGGCTCGTAAGCAATGCCCGCCCGGTCAAGCGCGCGGCGATAGCCGAACAGGCGCTCGTCGCTGGCCATGTGGTTGGAATGGCCCTTGATGAAGCCGATGCGGCGGTGCCCGGCGTTGATGAGGTGCGAGGTCATGTCATCGGCTGCCTGCGCATCGTCCATGAACACCGAGCTGGTGAGCGCATGGTTGGTGCCCGGCGAGATGCGCACGAAGGGAATGTCGAGCGCGTCGAGCGCCTTGAGCACGGCCACGCAATCGGTCACGGGCGAGGAGAGGATGATCCCGTCGACATGCGTTTCGCTCACCAGCCCGCGCACCTGCTCGCCCACGTCCGGGTCGGTCACATCGACCGGCTGGGCCAGCAGGCGGATGTTGTTTTCCTTGCAATAGTCCCAGCAGCCGGTCTGGATCTGGAACATGTAGTAGGGGCTGTGATTGTCGTAGATCAGCGCGATCTGGTTCGATTTCGACCCCGAAAGGATGCGCGCGGCAATGCTGGGGCGGAAATCCAGTTCGGCCATGGCCTTTTCCACCCGCTCGCGGGTTTCGGCGCTCACATAGGGGTGCGCGTTCAGCACGCGGCTGACCGTTTTGACGGCAACCCCCGCGCGGGCGGCCACGTCACGGATGTTGGCCCGCTCGCTCATGCGCCCATGGCTGCCGGCAGGGCGGCGAACAGCGCGGCAAAGGCGCTCTCGGCGCGATAGAACACCGGAGGCTGGCCGATGGGCGCGGGGATGGAGTGCGTGCCGGGAGCATAATCGGTGCCGGTCCACACGTGGCGCCACAGGCCATCGCCGGGCAGGATCACCTCGCGTTCGACCGCGCCTTCCTCGACCACCGGGGCGACCAGAAGGTCGGCGCCATACAGGAACTGGTCCTGCACGCCGTGCAGCGCTGTGTTTTGCGGGTAATGCAGGAACAGCGGACGCTGCGCGGGCAGGCCGGTGGCGGTGGCCTCGTCGCACAGGTGGCGGACATAGGGGGCCAGATGCGCGTGCGCCCGGCTCCAGCGGGCAAAGCAGGCCATCAGCTCGGGCGCGGTGTCGTATTGCAGGTTGTCGTCGGGGCGGTTGCCCTCGTGGCTGCGCATGACGGGGGCAAAGGCGGCCAGCTCGCACCAGCGCTCCAGCAGTTCGGCGCTGCGGATATTGCCGTGCAGCGAGGTGTAGCCCCCGCAGTCGGAATGGCTGTAGGCATTGCCCACAAGGCCCGAGGACAGCGCGCCGGTGATGACTGTGCCGATGCCGTCGTGCCGCGTGAAATCGACCGACTGGTCGCCCGCCCACAGCAGCGGGCAATGGCCCGACACGCCCGAAAAGCCGGCCCGCATGAAGAACACTGCGTCGCCCTTGCGGCCCCGGCTTTCCAGCGCGGCATCGTTCACCTGCGCCCACAGCACGGGCCACAGGTTGTGCGCCTCCATTGCGCTCATGCCGCTGGCAAGGCGCAGGTCGGTGGGCAGATATTCGCCAAAATCGGCCATCCAGCCATCGATGCCGATGTCCAGCATCTCGCGGCCCAGGATGCGCTCGGCAAACCATTCGCGCGTTTGGGCGCGGGTGAAATCCAGCACGCCGCAGTCAAACTCGCCGAAATCGACCAGATAGACCTCGTCGGCGTCCTGTTGCAGGCAGAAATGGCCGCCCGCGCGGGCCTCTTCGTACAGGCTGCCGTCGACCGCCAGATAGGGGTTGGCATAGGCCAGAAAGCGGATGCCGCGCGCGTGGAGGGCGGCGATGCGTTCGCGCAGGGCCGGATAGCGCTTGTCGCTGGCGGTCCAGTCCCAGAACAGGCGGCGGCCAAAGCTGGTCTCGCGAATGCCGGCCCAGTCCTCGCACCACAGGCCCGAGATCGCGGCGCCCGCTTCGATGAAGCGCTCCATGCGCTCAAAGCTGCTCTCGCCCGATTTGAGGCCCAGGATCGCCCCGCCAATCGCCCAGTCGGGCAGGGGCAGCGGGCGGCCGAAACGGGTGGACAGGGTGCTTACCAGATCGGCTGGTGTGTTGGCGGCAAACAGCTCGAAACGGGCGGTATTGGCCCATACCTCGACCCGGTGCGCGGCCGGATCGGTGAAGTCGAGCACGCTGTAGACGCTCTCGTCGAGATGCACCGCCAGCCAGCGCGAGGTAAGGAAGGTGGGCTGGGGGTAGTTGGTGTTCCAGTAATCGCCCCCGGCCATGCCGGTCTCGTCCATGATGCGGGTGAGCTCGGTGGTCTTGTC
>DATMUT010000167.1:0-3736 GCA_035563755.1 Novosphingobium sp. | reverse complement strand
CGCGAATGTAGATGTAGGCCGCGCGGGCCCCCATCGCGAAACCGGCAACCAGCGCGCCCTCGATCAGCTTGTGCGGATCGTGGCGGATGATCTCGCGGTCCTTGCACGAACCGGGCTCGGATTCGTCGGCGTTGATGACCAGGAAGCTGGGACGGCCGTCCTTGCTTTCCTTGGGCATGAACGACCACTTCATGCCGGTGGGGAAGCCCGCACCGCCACGGCCGCGCAGGCCCGAGTCTTTCATTTCCTGGATGATGGCATCGCGGCCACGCTCGAGCAGCGCCTTGGTGTTGTCCCAGTCGCCGCGCTTCTGCGCCGCCTCAAGCCCCCACGACTGAAAGCCGTAGAGGTTGGTGAAGATGCGATCCTTGTCCTGAAGGGCCATGACTTACCACTCCCCCCGATAATCGTGATTTTCCGACACCATCGCGGTCAGGTTCGACAGCGCGCCGGCCGGCTCGACCGTGTGGCGGCCCGGCTCCTGCGTGCCGGCCTTGGGCGTCTCGCCCCGCGCCAGCGCATCGAGAACCGCGTCGAGACGCTCGACGGTCAGGTCCTCGTAGTTGTCGTCATTGATCTGCACCATCGGCGCCGAGGCACAGTTGCCCATGCACTCCACCTCGGTGAAGGTCCAAAGGCCGTCCTCGCTCACATGGCCAGCCTTCATGCCACGCTTGTGGCAGGCGCTGATCAGGTCGTCCGAGCCGCGCAGCATGCAGGGCGTGGTTCCACACACCTGAACATGGTAACGGCCTACCGGAATGAGGTTGTACATCGTGTAGAAGGTGGCAACCTCGACGACACGGATGATGGGCATGTCGAGCTGGGCTGCGACATATTCCATCACCGGCAGCGGCAGCCAGCCTTGCGTGTTGGTTTCGGCGCCAACCTGGCGCTGGGCCAGATCAAGCAGCGGCATCACCGCCGAGCGCTGGCGCCCTTCGGGATAGCGGGCGATGACTTCGCGGGCCTTGGCGGCATTCGCCTCGGTCCAGGCGAAATTGCCCCAGCGCGCGCGCAGCTCGGGGCTGTCGGGTTCGAGATGACGGTCAGCCATTAGCGGATGAACTCCACGCGAGAGCATTTGTCGCCCTCGAACGAATAGACGGCGATGACTTCGAACGGCTCGACCAGTTCCGAGCCGTCGCTGGCGGGGCCGCGCGTCACATATTCGCGAAACAGCACATAATTGCCGATTTCCTGCTTTTCGCGGATCTCGGCATGGTTCTGCGGCCACTTGGCGAAAGCGGCGGCCAGACCCGTGCGGGTCCCTTCCTTGCCTTCGCGCACCACGGCGCCGCGATAACCGGCCTCGCAGGCCTCATCGGTCATGTACGAGACGTAAAGGTCGGCATCCTGCGCGTTATACGCAGCGATCATCGCCTCTGCGGTTTTCAGGTGGCTCAACGGTCGCACTCCCCGAACACGATATCCATCGCGCCAAGGATGGCGGTGATGTCGGGCAGCATGTGCCCCTTGGTCAAGAAATCGATCGCCTGAAGGTGGCTGAAGGCGGTCGGCCGGATCTTGCAGCGATACGGCTTGTTCGAACCGTCCGACACCAGATAGACGCCGAATTCGCCCTTGGGGCTTTCGGTGGCGACATAAACCTCGCCGGCCGGCACGTGGAAGCCTTCGGTGTAGAGCTTGAAGTGATGGATCAGCGATTCCATCGAGCTCTTCATCTCGCCGCGCTTGGGCGGGGCAACCTTGCGGTCGGTCGACAGCACGGGGCCTTCGGGCATCTCGCGGATGCACTGCTTCATGATCTTCATCGACTGGCGCACCTCTTCGATGCGGCACATCATGCGATCATAGCAGTCGCCCCGCGTGCCCACCGGCACGTCAAAGTCCATGCGGTCATACACGTCATAAGGCTGGCTCTTGCGCAGATCCCAGGCAATGCCCGAACCACGCAGCATCGGGCCCGAGAAGCCCCAGGCCAGCGCGTCTTCCTTGCTGACAACGGCGATATCGACGTTGCGCTGCTTGAAGATGCGGTTGTCGACGAAGAGCGAGCAGGCGTCCTCGTAGAGCTGGGGCATGCGCTTGTCGAGCCAGGCGTCGATGTCCATCAGCAGCTTGAGCGGCACGTCCTGATGCACGCCGCCCGGCCGGAAATAGGCCGAGTGCATGCGGGCGCCCGAAGCGCGCTCGAAGAAGTTGAGGCAGTCCTCGCGGATCTCGAAGAACCACAGCATGGGCGTCATCGCGCCCACGTCCATCACCTGCGAACCGATGTTCATCATGTGGTTGCAGATGCGGGTCAGCTCGGCGAACAGCACGCGCAGGTACTGGGCGCGCAGAGGCACCTCGAGGTTGAGCAGCTTCTCGACCGCCAGCACGTAGCTGTGCTCCATGCCGAGCGGCGAACAATAGTCCAGCCGGTCGAAATAGGGCAGCGCCTGCAGGTAGGTTTTATGCTCGATCAGCTTTTCCGTGCCGCGATGCAGCAGGCCGATATGCGGATCGAGCCGCTCGACGATCTCGCCGTCCAGCTCGGTCACCATGCGCAGCACGCCGTGCGCGGCAGGGTGCTGCGGGCCGAAGTTGATCGTGTAGTTGGTGATGATCTCATCGCCCGTGGTGGGCGACTCTTCCAGCGTCAAAGCGGTCACTTCGCGCCTCCTTCAGCCTTCTCGTCGCCCGGCAGCACGTAGTCCGCGCCTTCCCAGGGGCTCATGAAGTCGAACTGCCGCAGGTCCTGCGCCAGCTTGACCGGCTCGTAGATCACGCGCTGCTGCTCGTTCGAGTAGCGCAGCTCCTGATACCCCGTCAGCGGGAAGTCCTTGCGGAACGGATGGCCCTCAAAGCCATAGTCCGTCAGGATGCGGCGCAGGTCACTATTGCCGGCGAACACGACGCCGTACATGTCGTAAACCTCGCGCTCGAGCCAGCCAGCCACCGGCCACAGCGTGGTCACGGTCGGCACAGGAGTGGCCTCGTCGGTCGAAACCTTGACGATCAGGCGGTGATTGCGCGTGAGCGAGAGCAGCATGTAGACCACCTCGAACCGCTCGGCGCGATCGGGATAGTCAGCACCGGCAATTTCCATCAGCTGCTGATACGACAGGCGGTCGCGCAGCAGGCGCAGCGCATCCTCGATGCGCTCGCGCACGACGGTGAGCACCAGCTCGCCATGCTGCTCGACGGCCGAAACCAGCACGTCGCCCAGCGTCGCGGCGATCTCGTCCTTCAGCCCTTCGGCGGCGACGAAGCGGGGCGCGGAATGCAGAACAGTCATAACCCCTCCCCTCAACGCTCGATCGTGCCGGAGCGGCGGATCTTGCGCTGCAGCTGCATGATTCCATACAGCAGCGCCTCGGCGGTCGGCGGGCAACCGGGCACATAGATGTCGACCGGCACGATGCGATCGCAGCCACGCACGACGCTATAGCTGTAGTGGTAATACCCACCGCCATTGGCGCACGACCCCATCGAGATCACCCACTTGGGGTTCGACATCTGGTCGTAGACCTTGCGCAGCGCCGGGGCCATCTTGTTGCACAGCGTGCCGGCCACGATCATCACGTCCGACTGACGCGGAGATGCGCGCGGCGCGGCGCCAAAGCGCTCCATGTCGTAGCGCGGCATGTTGACGTGGATCATTTCCACAGCGCAACAAGCCAGGCCAAAGGTCATCCACCACAGCGAGCCGGTGCGCGCCCAGTGGAACAGTTCCTCGGTGCTGGTGACAAGAAAGCCCTTGTCCGACACTTCCTGCGACAGGTCCTTG
>DATMUT010000166.1:0-10058 GCA_035563755.1 Novosphingobium sp. | reverse complement strand
CGGCGGCCAAGTGCAGCATGACCGAGGCCGAGGGCGCAACGCTGTCGCGCACAAACACCGATTTCTCGCCCTCGGCCAGATGCACGCGGACCGACTGCACGCCCTCGATCTCCTTGATCGAGAGCATCAGCTCGTGTTCCTTGGCCGCGCGCAGGCGCTCGTCCTCGAGCGCGCGGCTGGCGCCCATGGGCAGCTTGTCCAGCCCGTCCTGCGCGGTGTCGGGCATGGCCAGCGCGCTGCTTTGCGCGACCACCATGCGGGCCTTGTAGACATTGGCCTCGTCAACCGTCAGCGCGCCGGTCGAGCTGTCGATGTGATAGCCGATCTTGGCCTTGTCGAGCGCGTCGACAATACCGGCCCGCTCGCTGTCGTCGAGGTGCGCGTAGAGCATGCGCTGCGGCGCGGGCGCCAGCATGCTCCACGAGAGCGCCGCCCCGCCCAGCACGGCCACGCCGGCAAACCAGGGTAGCGCCCTTTTCACCGGGCCCTGGCCCAGGAACATCCGGGCGCGGGTCATGGGCGTCCCGGCGTTGGGATCGGTCAGCAGGGCCAGCAGCGAAGTGCCGGCGCCTTGAGTGGTGGGGACAAGCTCAGCCATCTACTTACACCCCGAATTTCATGATGTCCTGATAGGCGGACAGCAATTTGTTGCGCACCTGAAGCGTTGCCTCGAAGCCGACCGAGGCCTCCTGCCGGGCCAGCATGACCTTGGCCACGTCCTGGGTCTGGCCGGTTTCGTAGGCGGTGGTGGCCTGGTCGGCGCGATCCTGGCTGGCGTTCACCGAATTGAGCGCGTTGGTGAGCGCGCCGGTAAAGCCGCCGGTGGCGTTGGTGCTGCTGGTGGCGGCCGTGGTTTGCGGCGCGTGCACCTGCTGCAGCAATTGCGAGCGCTCGATGATCTGCTGACGCAGTTGCATGATCTCGCGGATGCCGCCCGCGCCCGAGAGACCACCGATGCCGGAAATCCCGCTCATCGACGGCCTCCGGCCACGGCGATGCCGCTCTCACGCAGCGAGGCGAGGCGGTAGCGCAGCGTGCGTTCCGAGATGCCCAGCTGGCGCGCGGCGGCGATGCGGCTGCCGCCACAGGCCGCCAGCGTTTCCAGAATGGCCTTGGCTTCGGACAGTTGCACGATGTTGGCCAGGCGGCGTCCGCCCTGCTCCTCGGGCGAGGGCTCGGCGGTGGCGGCGGTGCTGGGGGCGATCAGGCGGGCGATGCTGTCGAAATGGATGTGCTCGGGGCGGATCTCGTGGCCGTTGGCCAGCAGGAGCGCGCGGCGCATCACGTTTTCCAGTTCGCGCACATTGCCCGGCCAGCCATGCATGCGCAGCATGGCCAGCGCGGTGTCCGAAATCCACGGGGCGGCGGCGCCCGGCGCGGTGTGGCGCAGCATCAGCGCAAAGGCCAGCGGGGCGATGTCGTCGGGCCGCTCGCGCAGGGGGCGCAGGGCCAGAGGGAACACGTTGAGGCGATAGAACAGGTCGGCGCGGAACCGGCCCTCGGCCACTTCGGTGGGCAGGTCGCGGTTGGCCGCGGCAATCACGCGCACGTCGATGCGGATGGGCGTGGTCGCGCCAATGGGCACCACTTCGCCTTCCTGCAGGGTGCGCAGCAGCTTGGCCTGCAGGGCCAGCGGCATCTCGGCAATCTCGTCGAGCAGCAGGGTGCCGCCGTGCGCTGCGCGGAAGAAACCCTCGGCCGCCTGGGTCGCGCCGGTGAAGGCGCCCTTGGTGTGGCCAAACAGCATGGCCTCGAGCATGGCTTCGGGCATGGCGGCGCAGTTGACGGCGATGAAGGGGCCATTGGCGCGGGGGCTGCGCGCGTGGATGAAGCGGCTGAGGACTTCCTTGCCGGTGCCGGTGGGGCCGCCGATCAGCACGGGGATGTCGCTGGCGGCAAGGCGTTCGGCCAGGGCAAGGACCGAAAGGCTCTCGGGGTCGGCGGCGATGGGGGCACCGGGGGCCGCCGCGCAGGCCAGGAAGGCGGACAGGGCGCTCTCGCTGGCCGGGTCGGCATAGGTGAGCGCCACGCGCGAGGCGGTGCCTGCGCCCTTTTCGCGGCGGATGCCGGGGCGTTCGCCGCGGATCAGGTTCATGACCACGCCGCTGCGCTGCTCGGCAGCGGGGCACAGCTCATCGCCAAGGCTGAGGGCGTTTTCATCGCCAAGCGCGGTGATGATTGCCAGGCCGCGTTGCACCAGCGGTGCGTGGCGGCGGGCAACTCCCGCGTCGTATCCGAAATTGTCCATAGTCTCGAGCTTCCCCTGATTAACCCTGCTTCGAGACCAATTGTGCCCTGCAACGTCAAAAGAGCCGGAAAATTAAGGCCCCGGCAAAACCCCTAAATTCCCCGATTCTTTTCAGCGGGATATGGTGAGAAATGCAGCGTTTCTGGCGGTTTTCGGGCGGTTCCGGGCCAAGGCGCGCGGGCAAAGATAAAAGCTGCGTAGAGGAATGTTTATCGCGCGCCGCGCCGCGCCCGCCTTACGCGCGCGCGTAAAGGTTGCGATTCGGGGGGCGATTCGCCCCTGGCCGGCCCTTGCGCCCCCTGTCGGGCCTGTGCCGGTGGCCAGGTCAATTTGCGCCCTTTCGATTTCGTGCCCTTAAAAATCGCGCGCGCCATCCGCTCTTGGCTTCGGAAGCCACGTCGGATGCGCTGACTGGCTGACACATTCGGGAATTCGCACGGGAGTATCACCATGTCTGTCATCAACACCAACATCAGCGCTCTGCAGGCTTCGAACGCTTCGACCTCGGCTTCGAACATGCTGTCCAAGTCGATGCAGCGTCTGTCGACCGGTTCGCAGATCAACTCGGCCGCCGACAACGCCGCGGGCCTGGCCATCTCGACCTCGATGACCTCGCAGATCAACGGCATGAACCAGGGCGTGAAGAACGCCAACGACGGTATCTCGCTGGCCCAGACCGCTCAGGGCTCGCTGACCGAAGTCACCAACATGACGCAGCGCATTCGCGAGCTGTCGGTTCAGTCCTCCTCGGGCACCTATCAGGACAGCGACCGCGCCGACATGCAGCAGGAAGTGTCCTCGCTCAAGACGCAGATCACCTCGATCCTGGGCCAGACCACCTTCAACGGCAACGCTCTCTTCTCGACGAGCGGTTCGGGTTCGGCCGCGGGCAAGACCTTCACCATCCAGGCCGGTGCCAACGGTGGCGACACCGTCACGCTGCAGTCGAACGGCATTGACTGGACCGCCCAGTCGGCCAGCCTCGACGTTTCGAGCGCCGGCAGCGCCTCGGCCGCGATCGCCGTCTGCGACACGCTGCTCCAGCAGATCTCGACCACCAACGCAGGCTTTGGCGCCGGCCAGAACCAGCTGCAGTCGGCCGTGAACAACCTGACCAGCGACGTGACCAACCTGTCGGCCGCCCGCTCGCGCATCACCGACACCGACTACTCGGCCGAATCGACCGCGATGGCCAAGGCCCAGATCCTGAGCCAGGCCTCGACCGCAATGCTCTCGCAGGCCAACCAGAGCCAGCAGAACGTGCTCTCGCTGCTGAAGTAAGAATACCCCGGCCGGGTCCCCTGCCCGGCCAGACTGAGGGGGGATCCGTCCCCCCTCTTTCGTCTCCCGCTTTCGCCCGGTCCTTTCCACGATGGAAAAGGCCGGGCGAAGGCATTTCTGCCTTCCGTCGCGGCGCGGCGGCCATCGATGCAAAAAGGCGCCCGCAAACCCAATGTTCGCGGGCGCCTTTTTATATGGCGGTCGGTGCTGGCTTTGTTCAGCCGGCTTTGTTCAGCCGGGGCGTTCAGCTGGTGCCGGTTTGGGCCGCGCCATTGTCGCGCCAGACCACCGGGCGGAACACCACCACCAGCAACATGGGCGTATCATCCACTCGGGCGGGCGGATTGACCAGCGCAAAGGCGGTGGGCTTTTGCAGGTGCCACAGGTTCGGCGCGGGCCGCTCCACACCGTCGAACAGCGGTTCGAGCATGATCTCGCGCTCGTGTGTGTCGTGGCGGTTATTCAGGTATTCGGCCGCGGGCATGGCCGAGACGCTGTAGGCCTCGACCCATTCGAACACCGCGCCCAGCTGGATGGCGGCGGTGTAGCGGCAGTCGCCAATGGGAATGCACACCGCATAAAAGCCGTCATGCGTGGGCATGGCGTTGAACTGGGCGGGCATGACCTCCTGGCCATTTGTATAGACGACGGGCACCATCACGCCGTTGGATCCGGCGAAATCGGCCACGTTAAGCTCGAGCGCGTAGCGGCTGGCGGCGAAATGGGTGAGGCGCGTTGCCAGGCTCTGGCTGGCCAGTTCGGCGGGCAGATACATGCGCCGCACGCCCTTTTGATAGAACATGCCCTGTTGGCGCAGGCCGCGCTCGGCAATGGCCGGGTCGAACAGGGCCAGCGTCTCGTCGGTGCCCAGGTTCACATCGTGCTCGAAATTGCGCAGCACATCCAGCTCGTAGGCCAGCGGCAGGAACATCAGCCGGGTGAGCGTTGCCGCATTGGCGCGGCGCAGCATTTCGGTCGCGTCCCCGGGCGATTGCGGGCGCTGTATATGCGTGCCATCGGTGCGTGCATGCAGCAGGCATCCCTCCTGCACGGCCTCGCGAATGGCGCTCTGGCGCTGCTTGATGTCGTTGCTGCGGCGAATGGGCTGGCCCTCGGGCGTGTAGCCGATGACCGAGCCGGTGGGCGTGGTGCACAATTGCTCTAGCACCGCGACATTGCTGCTCATCGCGTTGAGCGCGCGGATGTCGTAGTGCTGGGCGCCGAAATAGCCTTTTTTGTCGTGACCGGTCATTTCGGTTTCGCGCAGCACCAGATAGCGCCCGGCCACATGCGCGCCCAATCCGCGCGTCAGCAGGTCCTGCACGCTGCTTTGCACCGAGCCATTATAGCCGAGGTCGACCAGCATCAGCGTATCGCCCTTTTCAACCGCGGTGGCGGCGCGGATATGGGCCAGAATGCCCTCGGCCATGGCGCGGGCGGCCTTTTGCACGGCGCGCCGGTTCTGCCCCTTGCGCATGTGGGCCTGCAGCGCGCGCGTGCCCTCGAGCGGGGGCTTGCCCTCGACCAGCCGCGAGATCTCGCCCTCGCTCAGCAGGAGCTGGCGGGCAAGGATGTCGGGCATGATGCCCAGGTTGTTCTCGATATAGGCATCGAAGGTCGGCGCGGAAACGAAGGAGGCGCCGGTGCTGGTAAAGCGGCTGATCTCGATCGCGCTGCCCGCGGTGTCGTCGCCCACGCGCGCTTGGTGCACGCGCATGGGCAGCCACCCGTCGCGCATCAGGAACAGCCAGTGCACCTTGCCGCCGTGGGCAGCCTGCAAGGCCTGCGCCTCGCCCTCGAGCCAGCGGTCGAAGCCGGTCAGCACCGGGCCCAGCACGGCATTGCCGAAATGCTGCGCGGCATCGCCCAGCTGGGGCGAATGCGTGGCAATGGCGGCGCGGTGCGGCTGCGGGGCGGTCATGGTGCCCTGGTGCTGCGCATGGATCATCGCGCCAATGCAGGATTCCAGGCGCAATTGCTGCTGGATCTCGGCATGGAACTGCTTGAGGTGCAGGGTGGTCACGCCAAAGGGGGCCACGCCCTTCACGTCGGCGCCCTCGTTGTCGCCAATGTGCAGAATGGTGGCGGGCGGCACCTTCAGCTCGCGCAGCACGTCGCCATACAGGCCCTGCCCCTTGAACTTGCGGTATTTGGACGAGCAGAACACCTTGTCGATAAGCCCGGCCACATCTTCGCCCGCCGCGCGGCCGATCAGCTCGCGCAGCTGGGCCGCGTCCAGATAGGTGTCGGACACGATGATGATGGTCAGCCCGGCCGCTTTTGCCCTGCGCATCAGCTCGACCGTTGGCGAAAAGGCGAAGCAGTGGCGCGCCTCGGCGTCCAGCTCGGCGCGGATGGCGGCCTGCCGCTGGGCGGGGGGGGCATTGGGCATCAGCTCGGCATAGATTTCGGCAATCGTCACGTCCTGCCCGCGCCCGGCCAGCGTCGAGGCGCGCCGGGCCATCTGCTCGGCCCGCCCGCGCATGAGCGGCGAGAGGCCGGGCAGGGCGGTGAACACATCGTGGGGCGCATGGCAATCGCGCCACAGCAGCGTGTCGAAGCAGTCGAGGCTGAGGATCCTTGCCTCGGGGAAAGGCGCCAGCGCCTCGGGCATCTGGTGAGGCAAGATGCGGGTGGGGCGCTGCCCGTCGGGTGTGGTGCCAAAATCGGCCGGCGCATCTTGCGGCAGCGCCGGCGAGAAGGAAGGCGAGAAGTCGGCAGGCGCAATCGGTGCGTTCATGGCGCGGTCCTGTCTGGAATAGGCGGGCGCGAATGGCGCCCCGTCTTGCACAGACCTATCCAAACAGGGTGAAACTTGGCCTGCCGGCGCCCTAGGGGTTTCGCGCAGGTGCCGCGCGGGCCGCCACGTGCTTGGGCGCGGCTGGCGCCTTGTCCGAGGGCGAGTTGTAGTTCAGCATGATCGACATGCGCCGGTTGCGGGCATCGGCCGGGTTGTCGGCGACCAGCGGCTCGCGGTCGGCCACGCCCTCGATCCGGCGGAAGCGCTCGTCGGTGATGCCATCGTGCATCAGCGCCTGGCGGGTGGCTTCGGCGCGCCCGGCCGAAAGCGACCAGTTGTTGGTGGCTCCGCTGCGCCATTGCAGCGAATCGGTGTGGCCGCGAATGATAAGGTCGCCCTCCTCGGTGCGCAGCACGCCGGCAATGGCATGCAGCAGGTCGACTGCATCGGGGGTCAGAACGGTGGTGCCCAGCTGGAACATCGAGAAATCGGCATCGTCGACCATGTCGATGCGGATGCCATCGGGCGTGGCCGTAACCTTGAGGATGCGGGCCAGGCGCTTCAGGCGCTCGGTGGCGCTCATGCGGGTTTGCAGCTTCTGCTGCACGGTGCCCACCTTCTTCACGGCCGAACCGCCCTCTTTGGGGCCGCCGGTGGCATCGCGCGGAATGGTCATCTGCCGGTTGCCGGTTTGCCCCGCGCGGTGCGGGTAATTGTCGGCATCGGTCAGCGAGGAGCCTTTGAGCAGCCCGTTCGAGCCGGCGCTGTTCTCGCGCATCTTGACCAGCGTGGGGGTGAAATAGTCGGCAATGCCCTTGCGCTGCTTTTCGGTGGTGGCGCCCAGCAGCCACATCAGCAGGAAGAAGGCCATCATCGCGGTCACGAAGTCGGCATAGGCCACCTTCCAGGCGCCGCCGTGGTGGCCGCCGGCCACAATGGTGATCTTCTTGACGATGATGGGGGCAGGCAGCTCCTGCTTGCCCTTTTTCGGCGGTGCCATGGCAGGGGCGCTCCCTTAGCGGCCGCGCAGCGCGTCGAGCAGTTCGGACAGGCCCGGGCGGTAGTCGTGGGCAAGGCCAGAGCGCGCGCTCTCGACCACCAGCGGCTGGGGCCAGCCATGCAGCGAGGCGATGATGACCTGCTTGACGCAGTGGAAGATCTGCTCGTCCACCTCGTTCACCTGCTTGAGGCGCCCTGCCATCGGGCCGACAATGCCATAGGCCAGCATGACGCCCATGAACGTGCCCACCAGCGCCGAGCCGATCATCGCGCCCAGCACCGTTGGCGGCTTGTCGATCGAGCCCATGGTTTTGACCACGCCCAGCACGGCCGCCACAATGCCCAGCGCCGGCAGCGCATCGCCCAGATTCTGGATCGCGTGCTGCGGATGGTCGAGCGAGGCCAGGTGGGTCTTGATGGCATTGTCCATCACGTCCTCCACCGCATTCACCTCGAGCGTGCCCGAGGACACCACGATGAGCGTGAGCGTGTCGCAGATCAGCGCGGTCAGTTCATGGTTGGCCAGCAGGCGCGGATATTCGGCAAAGATGGGCGAGGCATTGGGGTCGGTCACATGGCTTTCCATCGCCACCGGGCCTTCGGTGCGCAGCAGCTTCATCAGCTTGGTGGTCAGCGCGATGCAGTCGATATGGTCCTGCTTGTTGTGGCGCGGCCCCTTGAACACCTTGGCAAAGCCACCGCCCAGCGCCTTTAGCCCATGCATGTCGTTGCCAACGATGAGCGCGGCAATGCCGGCGCCGCCGATGGTGGCGATCTCGTGCGGGATCGCTTCGAACACCGGGCCCAGTGCGCCGCCCGTGGCGGCAAACACGCCGAACACGGCCACCATGAGCACAACAATGCCGATACCTGCAAACATCTGGCAAAAATCCCTGTGTTAACGCCGACGCGCACCGCCCTTGCGCCGGGCGCGTGGCGCCCATGCGGATGGGTGGACTGCTTGTCTGGCGGTGGCTGCGCAGCGCGCGGCCTTGCCCTTGCCCTTCAGCTCAGCATCGAGAACAGCGAGAGACCCGATACCTTCACGAAGCTGGCCTGGCTTGCTTGTAACACCGTCATGGTTTCCTGCAGCTGTGCGACGGTACTGGTAATATCCGTACCTCCGATATTGCTTTCCTGCTGGGCGCGCAGGGTGCTCTGCTGGGTCTGGATGGCGCTGGTCGTGTTCACCCATGACAGGCGCGCGCCCACCACGGTCTGCGCGGTGGTGATCGCGTTCAGCCCGTCGCTCAGCTGCGTAAGGGCCGAGTTGGCAGCGGTTGCCAGGGCGCTGGTGCCCGAATTGGTGCCGCTGCTGCTGCTGCCCGATTGCAGCGTGGTGGCCAGGTTCTTGACCACACTGAGCAGATTGGTCGACTGGCCGCCCGAGGTGTAGTTCAGGAATTCCGGGCCGGTGACGCCGGTGGTGACCGTCAGGCCCTGACCCAGCGAGAGGGTGGGGGCGCTGCTGGTGCCGGCATAGGTGGCATTGCCCGAGGAATCGAGCGTATAGGCATCGCCCGAGCCTTCCTGACCACCAAACAGGGCATTGCCGCTGGCGTCCTTGGTGTTCGCCAGGCTGACTAGATTCTGGTAGTAGGAATTGATCTGCGTGCCGATGGACGAGCGCTGCTGATCGGTCAGCGTGGCACTGGCAGCCTGGGTCGCCAATGTCTGGATCGAGGAAACGATGTTGGTGAACTGGCTGAGCGTGTCGTCGGCCTGGGTCAGCTGGGTCTTGGCCACATTGGTGTTGGCGGTATTGGCCGTGGCCAGCGTGTCGGCCTGGGTCAAGGCGCGCATCTGGGCCGAGACCACAGGGTTCTGATAGGCATACTGAACCTTGTCGCCGGTGCTGATCTGCGTTTGCAGCGCGGCCGTCTGCTTGCTCAGCTGCGTCATGTTGTAGGTGGCCGTATCGTAGAAGGCGCTGGTGCTGAGCGTGGTCATGGCGTGTCGCTTCCCGGCTTAGATGTTCAGCAGCTGGTCGAACAGGGTCTGGGCAACCTGGATGACTTTGCCCGAAGCCTGATAGGCCTGCTGATACTGGATGAGGTTGGTGGCCTCGGTGTCGAGGCTGACGCCGGCCTGCGAGGCCAGCGACGTCTTGGCGTTCGAGGAGATCGTGTCGAGCGCGGTCTGGGTGGTGGTAGCCCCCGACACGGCGCTCGAGAGCGAGAAGATGAGCTGGTTGGTGCTGTTGGACGTGCCCGCGCTCGAGATGGCCGACTGCATCGAGGTCAGGTTGGTCGCATCCTGGCTGTTGGCGGCCGAGCCGGATTTGGCAGCGGCGATCTGCGAGCCCGAGGTGAGCGCAATGGTCATCGTGCCGGCGCTGGTGCCCGAGAACATGGCCACGCCTGCCGTGCCGGTCAGATCGGTGCCGTTGGTCTGCGCGGTGTTGACCGTCGAGATGAGCGTGCTGGCGATCGTGTCGAGCTGGCTCTGCCCGCCGGCGCCCGTGATGAGCGCCTGCTGGTCGCCCGCCAGCGAACCGCCCGAAAGCGTGAGGGCCGATCCACCCACCGTATAGGATACGGTGCCGTTGCTGGCGGTGGTCATGGCCAGGTTCGAGGCGGTGTTGCCATTGACCAGCACTGGGCCGCTGGTGCCGCCCATCTGCACCTGCACGGTGTTGTTGGTGTTGTAGGTGATCTTGAGGTCACCATAGGACGACAGCTTGGTCAGGATCTGGTCGCGCGAATCGAGCAGGCCGGCGTTGTTGTTGGCCGGGTCGTTGTCGGCCGCGATCTGGGTGTTGAGCGCGGCCAGGCTCGTGGCCAGCTGGTT
>DATMUT010000165.1:0-15426 GCA_035563755.1 Novosphingobium sp. | reverse complement strand
ATCAGTTGGGCCTGCATGTCGGTGGCAAAGCCGGGATAAGGCGCGGTGCTGAGCGTGACCGGGCGCAGCGGGCCGTTGGCGGCAACGAACAGGCCGGTCGGGCGATTCTCGACAAACACGCCCGCCTCGCGCAGGGCCGCGATGGTGGCGTCCATCTCGTTGGCGCGCGCGCCACGCAGCTCGACCTCGCCGCCGGTGATGGCGGCGGCACAGGCATAAGAGCCGGCCTCGATGCGGTCGGGCATGACCTGATAGGTCGCGCCATGCAGGCGATCGACGCCATGCACGGTGATGTCAGAGCTGCCGATTCCCTCGATCTGGGCGCCCATCGCCACCAGCAGGTTGCACAGGTCAACAATCTCGGGCTCGCGCGCGGCGTTGGTCAGGCGGCAGGTGCCCTTGGCCAGCACGGCGGCCATCAGGGCATTTTCGGTCGCGCCCACCGACACCACCGGGAAGGCATAGGTGCCGCCGGGCAGGCCACCGTCGGGCGCAATGGCACGCACATAGCCGGCGGCCAGCTCGATTCGCGCGCCAAAAGCCTCAAGCGCCTTGAGATGCAGGTCGATCGGGCGGTTGCCAATGGCGCAGCCACCCGGCAGCGACACCGTCGCCTCGCCCGCGCGGGCCAGCAGCGGCCCCAGCACCAGAATCGAGGCACGCATCTTGCGCACCAGCTCGTAAGGCGCCGTGGTCGAGGTCAGGCGCGTGGCGGTCAGCGTCATGACCCGCCCGAAATCCTCGGGCCGCGAACCGGCGATGGCGGTAGAAACGCCAAATTGGTTCATCAGATGCTGAAAACTGTCGATATCGGCCAAACGTGGCAGATTTCGCAGCGTCAACGGCTCATCGGTGAGCAAGGCGCAGGGCAGAAGGGTCAGGGCCGAATTCTTGGCACCGGAAACGGGAACTGAACCGGAAAGACGCTTTCCGCCGCGTATGATGATCTTGTCCATCCACACCATTTACGAGCGTCCTTGCCTTGCCGCAATGGGCTCGATGGCCAAGATGCGTTTGCCGTTGTGGGGCTCACATGCCGGGGGGCAGAGCTTTGATACGTACTTATACTTGATATTAACCAGCAAGACAGTTTAACCAAGAAGACACAACAGCAGGGCATATTGCTTCCATGAACCAAATCAAACCGATCCGCAAAGCGGTCTTCCCCGTCGCTGGTTTGGGCACGCGATTCTTGCCCGCGACCAAGGCTATTCCCAAAGAGATGCTGCCGATCGTCGATCGGCCGCTAATACAGTATGCGGTTGATGAAGCGCGCGAAGCGGGCATCGAACAGTTGGTGTTCGTCACCGGCCGCGGAAAAACCGCCATTGTCGAACATTTTGATACGGCCTTTGAGCTTGAACACACGATGGAAAATCGTGGCAAGTCCCTCGAGGTGCTCACGCCCACGCGCATCCAGCCGGGCAATCTGGTCACGGTGCGCCAGCAGGTGCCGATGGGCCTTGGCCATGCCATCTGGTGCGCCCGCGCCGTCATTGGCGACGAGCCTTTCGCCATTTTCCTGCCTGACGAGCTGATGATCGGCAAGCCGGGCTGCATGAAGCAGATGGTCGATGCCTATAACCAGATTGGTGGCAACCTCATCTCGGTGCTCGAAGTGCCGCACGAGGAAGTATCGTCTTATGGCGTGATTGCGCCGGGCGCCAAGCTGGACGGCCACGGCAATGCCCTCACCGAAGTGAAGGGCCTGGTCGAGAAGCCCAGGATCGAGGACGCACCGTCAAATCTCATCATCTCGGGCCGCTACATCCTGCAGCCCGAAGTGATGCGCGTGCTGGAAACCCAGGAGAAGGGCGCCGGCGGTGAAATCCAGCTGACCGACGCGATGGCCCAGATGATTGGCGACCAGCCGTTCCACGCGGTCACCTTTGCCGGCAAGCGCTATGACTGCGGTTCGAAGACCGGCTTTGTCGAAGCTACGCTAGCGCTGGCGCTGGAACGCCCCGACATGGGCGAGGAAGTGCGTGCCATGGCTGAGCGCCTGCTGGCGCGCTAAGCCAGCCTGACTGACACGCAAAAGCGCGGCAAAGGGTACAGTTCGCCCTTTGCCGCGCTTTTTGCTGTGTGGCCTGCTGCTTTGCCACGCGAACTGACGGTGGGACTTGGCACAAATGCGCCGCGCGCAAAAGAAAAGGGCGACCTTTTCAGGCCGCCCTTTTCCGCATCCTCTCCAAGATGCTTCACCTGCCGGGTTTTGTTGGCACCCTTATCAGGCTTTGAAAGTCAGGTTCAGTTTTGATTCATCTGACTGTGTTGGACATGAATAAAACAGTCTTTCCGGCAGGATGCAAGCGGCAAACCGCCACTCGGAGAGAATAAAAATCAGTATGGCGACAGTGCGATATTTTTGTCGCACTCACCGCCCCTCTTAGGGTCAGTCGGCGTCGTCCTCGACATTGGCGGCAGCGCCATGGCCGCCATTGCCACCAGCCAGCGCCAGCTGCGCCGAGCTCTCACCCTGCATATAAGGCACCGGATTCACAGCCACGCCCTCAACCCGCACTTCATAGTGCAGGTGCGGGCCGGTCGAACGGCCGGTGGTGCCGACAAACCCGATCAGGTCGCCCTTGTGCACGAACTGGCCGGCAGCCACGTTCAGGCGCGACAGATGGCCAAAGCGCGTTTCAATCGCCCCGCCATGCTCGATCTGGATGTACAGGCCATAGCTGCTGAACCAGTCGGCCCGGGCCACCACACCATCGGCGGTGGCATAAACAGGGGTGCCCACCGGGCTCGACAGGTCGATGCCCTTGTGCATGCGGTAGCCACCCAGCACCGGGTGATGACGCATGCCGAAATCGCTGCTCAGGCGCATGCCGTCGAGCGGGATGCGCGAGGGGATCGAAACGCTGCGCATCGCCATCAGGCCAACGCCCGGGCGCGCCGCGGCCGTTGCCGGGCCGCTGCCGTCGATCGAGCGCCACGAGGCGAAGAGCTGGCGGAACTGCTGGTCATTGCTTTCGCCCGCGCCCTGCTGGCTGGCCTGAGCGGCGCGCAGGGGGGCGGCAATGTCGGCATTGGCGGCGCTATTGGCCTGAGCCTGAAACGGAAAAGCCGCCAGCGCGGCAAGCATAGATCCGGCGGCAATTGCCTTTTTGACCGAAAGGGTAAACGCGACCACTCCAAATGCACCTTACGTCTGTTGCCACCACACCTTCATATGTAGCCAGCATAGGAACCTTATCCCGCGCCAGACGTTTGCAGTCCGGCCGGGCATGCCATTATTGGAGATGGTCGGACCCCCCGCCGTCTCTGAATTGCGGTTAACCTTGGCCGCAGTGATTAGGCAAGTGCCGCGTAAAGCCCACGCGACAGACCGGCAGACTCACGCGCTGAGTCGTTGAACGGTGGCTTAACGGCGCCCCGAAAGTGCCGACGAACCAGATCGTGCCACAGGGATTCGATGGATTCGCCCCTTTCGGCACAAATAGCGCTAAAATGATCGGCGCCGAAGCGCACATGGCGGATCTCGTCAGCCAGAATGCGGCGCAGAATGCGCCCGCCCGCGGCATCCCCACAAGCCTCCACCCGCTCGAGCGTGGCCGGCGTCACATCCAGCCCCCGCGCCTCGAGCACCATCGGCACGATGGCCAGGCGGGCCGCCACGTCATGCATGGTTTCGCCGGCCGCCTGCCACAATCCGTCATGCGCGGGCAGGCAGCCGTAATGCGCGCCCATGCCCGCCAGATGCCGCTCGATGATGGCGAAATGCAGCGCCTCGTCAGCCGCGACCGCAAGGAAATCGCTGACGAAACCCGCGCCCCGCTCGCCCCCGAAACGCCCCGCCATGTCGAGCGCCAGGTCGATCGCCACGAACTCGATATGCGCCAGCGAATGCCACAAGGCGATGCGCGCCCGGTCCGACCCGCCGCGCCCGCGCTTGGGCATGCGGTTGGGCGGCAACAGTTCGGGCTGATCGGGCCGGGCCGGGCGCTCGGGCATGGCCACGTCGAACACCGGCGCCAGACGGCCCAGCCGCCAGTCGCGCGCCACCTTGCGCGTGGCCATCAGTTTGGCGCGCGGATCGGCGGTCAGCAGGGCGGCGCGAATGGCGCCGGCAACAGTCTGGCTCATGCGCGGATCACAGCGCCTGCGCGACGGCCAGAACGGCGGCGGCGTGGCCCGCCACCTTCACCTTGTTCCACACCTGCGCAATCTTGCCATCTGTGCCCACCAGATAGGTTGTGCGCGCCATGCCCATATAGGTGCGGCCATACATGCTCTTTTCCGTCCAGATGCCCAGCGCGTCCGACAGGCCGCCCTCTTCGGCATCGCTGGCCAAGGGCACGGTCAGGCCATGCTTTTCGGCGAATTTCAGGTGCTTTTTCGGCGGGTCCTTCGACACGCCCAGCACGGCCACGTCCGCTGCCGCGAATTCGGCGGCCAGCGCCGTAAAGTCCTTGTTCTCGGTCGTGCAGCCGGGCGTGTCGTCCTTGGGATAGAAGAACACCACCCATTTGCGCCCGGCGTAATCGGCCGGCCGCAGGCTGGCGCCATCGGCCAGGGTCATCGCCACATCAGGCATCGCATCGCCAACGCCGGGCCACTCGCTCATTGTTCCATCTCCAACTGCTCGCCAAACACGCGCGCCCAGCCATCGGCCACCACGCGGCGCGCCTCGCCGAGCCGCGCCATTGCCTCCTCCCAATCGCCGCATCCGCAGGCATTGGCAAGTACGGCCGATGGGGCATCGGCGGGCCGCACCCCGTCGGGCGCCAGCAGCCGCGAGGCCACCAGCAGCCGCGAGAGAAGCGCCCAGGCATCGCCCAGCCCTGCGTCAACCAACCCGGCGCCGGCCAGCGCCGCGATCGCCGCGCCCATGTCGGGGGTCAGCCCCAGCCCCTCGCGCAGTTGCAGGCAGTGGGTGATGAACTCGACATCGACCAGCCCGCCGCGCAGCAGCTTCACATCGACCGCCCCCTTGGCCGCCTTGTGCTCGGCCATGCGGCGGCGCATGTCGAGCACGTCGGCGCTCAGCTTCGCACCATCGCGCGGGGCGCGCAGCACCGCCTGCACGATCCCGTCGAACCCCTCGCGCGCGCCTGGCGAGCCAAACAGCACCCGCGCCCGCGTCAGCGCCATATGCTCCCAGGTCCAGGCCTGTTCGCGCTGATACAGGGCAAAACTGTCGAAACTGACCGCCAGCGGCCCCTGCGTGCCTTGCGGGCGCAGCCGCGTGTCGACCTCGAACAGGGCGCCCTCGGCGGTGGGCACCGACAGGGCGGCACTGATGCGCTGGGCCAGGCGGTTGAAGTAGAGCGTCGCGCCCAAAGGCCGCCGTCCATCGGATTCGGTGGCAAAATCGCCGGTAAACAGATAGATGAGGTCAAGATCGCTGGCATGGGTCAGCATGCCGCCCCCCAGCCGCCCCAGCCCGACAATCACCAGCTCGCCGCCGGCCACGCGGCCATGCACCGCCTCGAATTCGGCAATGGTGGCGCGGGCCAGCACGTCGATCGCCGCCTCGGCCACGCGGCACAGGCCCTCGCCCAACGCCAGCGGGTCGCGCGCGCCCTCCAGCAATTGCACGCCCAGCGCAAACCGCTTCTCGCCCACCTTGCGCCGCACGCCGTCGAGCAGGCGCTGGTAATCATCGCCCGCCTCGGTGGCGGCAAATTCGCAGGCCAGGTCGGCCACCGGCCCCGGCAGGTCAAAGGCACTCGCGTCGATCAGCGCGTCGAGCAGGTCGGCCCGCCGCGCCAGCGCATCGGCCATGGGCGGGGCGAGCGAGAGGATATGCACCAGCACCCCGAGCAAGGCCGGCCGCGCCTCAAGCAGGCGGAACAGGTTCACCGCACTGGGCAAATGGGCGATCAGCGCCTCCCACCGGGCCAGCGCGCGATTGGGATCGGGCGCGCGGGCCAGCTCGGCCAGCAGCGCGCCCTGCACCGCGTCGAGCGCCGCCAGCGCCGCCTCGGAGCGCAGCGCCCGCACTGTGCCCGCGCGCCACCCGTCGATGCGCGCCGCCAGCGCCGCCGGCTCGTCAAAGCCCAGCCGGGTCAGTTCCGCCTCCAGCGCCTCGCCGGCAGGGGCGCCGCCGCCCTGTACGCCGCCCTCGCCCTGCGCATAGGTCGCCACCAACCGGTCATAGCGCTCGCCCACCATGGCGGTAATGTCGCGCAATTCCTCGATCAGCACCGCGCCATCGGCCAGCCCGTCGAGCCGCGCGACCGAATCGATGGCGGCCATGTCCTTGGGCAGGCTGTGGGTTTGCAGGTCGCTCACCATCTGCAACCGGTGCTCGATGGCGCGCAGGCGGTCGTAGGCATCGCCCATGGCGCCCGCGTCCTGCGCCGAGATAATGCCCGCCCCCGCCAGCGCATCCAGGCTGGCCCGCGTGCCGCGCAGGCGCAATTCAGGCCGCCTCCCGCCGTGGATCAACTGGTGGACCTGCGCGAAGAACTCGACCTCGCGGATGCCGCCGCGCGCGCGCTTCACGTCAAAGCCGGGGCCTGGCACATCGACCTTGCCATGCGTCTGGCGGATACGCCGGGTCAGGCGGCCGATCTCGGCAATCGCGCCAAAATCGAGCGACTTGCGCCACACGAACGGGCGGATAGCGCTCAGGAACCCCTCGCCCAGCGGCACATCGCCCGCAGCCGAACGCGCGCGGATAAACGCCGCCCGCTCCCACGCCAGCGCCGAGCTTTCGTAATGGCTGAGCGCGGCCTCGATGGGAATGGCCAGTGGGCTGACTTCGCTGGCCGGGCGCAGGCGCAGGTCGACGCGGAACACATAGCCCTCGGCGTCGATATGGCTCAGCGTTTTCAGGATCTGGCGGGCGTAATGCTGCGCGGCCTCGCCGGGGTCATCGCGCTGGCGGCGCGGCATGGTCTCGGGGTCGAACAGCAGGATGGGGTCGATGTCGCTCGAATAGTTCAACTCCTGCGCGCCATGCTTGCCCAGCGCCAGAGCGACAAAACCGGCAGGCGCCGCATCGGGCACGCGGGCGCGCATGGCATGGGCAATGGCCGCATCGAGCGCCCGGTCGGCCAGCGCCGATAGCTCGCCCGTCACCCGCGCCAGATCGAAAGCACCCGCCAGATCGCCAATGGCCAGCGCCAGCGCCAGCGCCAGCCGCTCGCGCCGCAGGGCCACGCCAATGTCGCCCGCGCCATCGCCCGCCCGGCGCGCGTAAGCCATCGCCCCTTCGGCATCGCCAGCGCGCAGCAGCGCCACCAGATCGGGCAACCGCCCCATTGCGCGCGACAGGAAAGGCGCATGGGCATCGGCGCGGGCCAGCGCATAATCCCAGTCTGGCGAGGTCTTTGCCGTCATCACTGTCCTTTCCCGTTTGCCGTCATGTGGCCGCTTGGCGCCCCCCTCGCAAGGGCGCTTTCGCGCGGGCGGGCGGTAAGCTATGGCGCGCTGCATGACCCAGACGCCCTCCCCCGCCGCCGCTTCCTCCGCCCGCTCCGCCAGCCAGTGGCGCTTCCCGCCCGAATGGCACGCGCAGGACTGGCTGTGGATCGGCTTCCCGCACGATGCCGAGGAATGGCCCGGCTTCCTTGAGGCGGCGCAGGAACAGATGGCGCAGTTTGCCAGCGCCGTGGCCGACAGCGGCCAGCAGGTGCGCCTGATCGTGCGCAACCAGGCCAACGAGGCGCGCGCCCGCGCCCTGTGCAGCAGCGCCGTTACCATCGAGCGCCGCGTCTATGGCGATGTGTGGCTGCGCGATACCGGCCCGCTGGTGCTGACCGACGGGCGCGGCGGGCGCCGGGCGCAGCGTTTTGGCTTCAACGGCTGGGGCGGCAAATATCTGATGGAGGGCGACCAGACCATTGGCGCGCAGATCGCCGCCGATGCCGGGCTGGAGGTGGCCACCGCCGACTGGATTCTGGAAGGCGGCGCGATCGATGTCGATGGCGCGGGCCTTATCGCCGTGACCGAGCAGGTGCTGATGAACCCCAACCGCAACCCGCATCTCTCGCGCGAGCAGGTCGAGTCGCGCCTGCTGGCCGATCTGGGGCAGGACCGGGTGCTGTGGCTGGGCGATGGCCTGATCAACGACCATACCGACGGCCATGTCGACAATCTGGCGCGCTTCGTGGCGCCCAACACGCTGGCCGTGCCGGTGGCAACCGGGGCGGATAACCCTAACGCCGCCATCTATGCCGACACCCGCGCCCGCGCGCAGGCCGCCGGCGTGATCGTCAAGCCCGTGCCCAGCCCCGGCCGGGTCGAGCGCGACGGGCGAGTCGAGCCGGCCAGCTACATGAACTTTGCCATCACCACGCATCTGGTGGTGGTGCCCATCTATGGCACGCCGCACGACGCCGATGGCGTGGCCGCCATTGCCGAACTGTTCCCCGACCGGGCAACGGTGGGCATCATGGCCGATGCCATTCTGGCCGGCGGTGGCAGCTTCCACTGCTCCAGCCAGCAGATGCCGGCCGCGCTCTGATCGGGCGCATCAACTACCAAAGCGGCGTTTAACCATTCCGCAGCGGTTGGGGGCGCATGTTGGGGCCATGGAAAACGCCCGCTCCTCTGCCGCCCGCGCCGCCAAGGCCACCGCCGCCGCGCGCGCCCTTCCCCACCCGGGCCTGTCCCGCGCCGCGGTCGAGGGGCTTCGCCTCTTCATCGTCTGCGGTTCGGCGCTGGCGCTGATCATGGCCGGCTGGCTGGGCGGTTGAGCCTGCCACCGGCCATTTTCCGTTAACCCCTAAAAAAAGGCCCGCCGCAGTTCCCCGCGACGGGCCGTCTCTCCTCCCCAGGAGCAGTTTGCGCTATCGAGCGATAGCGTATCTCTTTGCCTTGCCCTTTTCACATCCGGACAGAACCCTGATGGAAAAGAAGGGGGCGCCAAATGGCCATGGCGCCCCACGGGTCCGGCCGGGTGGTGGCCGGACCAAGCAGTCGGGCTTTACGCCGCGAACTGGTTCCCGCCCGCGGCTTTATGCCGCGAACTGGTTCATCGTGTTGTCCTTGCCGCCAGCCTTCAGGGCCGCTTCGCCGGCAAAGTATTCCTTGTGGTCGTCGCCAATGTCGCTGCCGGCCATGTTCTGGTGCTTGACGCAAGCGATGCCCTGGCGGATCTCGTTGCGCTGCACGCCCTTGACGTAACCCAGCATGCCAGCCTCGCCGAAGTATTCCTTGGCCAGATTGTCGGTGCTCAGCGCTGCCGTGTGATAGGTGGGCAGCGTGATCAGGTGGTGGAAGATGCCGGCCTGAGCGGCGGCATCGCGCTGGAAGGTGCGGATGCGCTCGTCAGCTTCCTGACCCAGATCGGTGGCGTCATAATCCACGCTCATCAGCTTGGAGCGGTCATAGGCGCTCATGTCGCGGCCCTCCTCGGTCCAGGCGTCGAACACCTGCTGGCGGAAGTTGAGCGTCCAGTTGAAGCTGGGCGAGTTGTTGTACACCAGCTTGGCATTGGGGATGACTTCGCGGATGCGGTTCACCATGCCGCCGATCTGGCCGATATGGGGCTTCTCGGTCTCGATCCACAGCAGGTCGGCGCCGTTCTGCAGGCTGGTGATGCAGTCCAGCACGCAGCGGTCCTCGCCAGTGCCCGAGCGGAACTGGAACAGGTTGCTGGGCAGGCGCTTGGGGCGCATCAGCTTGCCGTCGCGGCTGATCAGCACTTCGCCGTGGCCCAGTTCGGCCGCGTTCACTTCCTCGCAGTCGAGGAAGCTGTTGTACTGGTCGCCGATGTCGCCCTTTTCACGGACCACGGCGATCTGCTTCGTCAGGCCAGCGCCCAGCGAGTCGGTGCGGGCAACGATCACGCCATCGTCAACGCCCAGCTCCATGAAGGCGTAGCGAACGGCGCGGATCTTGGCCAGGAAGTCCTCGTGCGGGACCGTGACCTTGCCGTCCTGGTGGCCGCACTGCTTCTCGTCCGAGACCTGGTTCTCGATCTGGATGCAGCAGGCGCCCGCCTCGATGAACTTCTTGGCCAGCAGGTAGGTCGCCTCGGCATTGCCGAAACCAGCGTCGATGTCGGCGATGATCGGCACGACGTGAGTCTGGAACTCGTCGATCTTGTGCAGCAGGCGGTGGGTGTTGACCGCGTCGCCAGCCTTCTTGGCCGCGTCCAGCTCGCGGAACAGGCCGCCCAGCTCGCGGGCGTCGGCCTGACGCAGGAAGGTGTAGAGCTCCTCGATCAGGTCGGCAACGCTGGTCTTCTCGTGCATCGACTGGTCGGGCAGGGGGCCGAACTCGCTGCGCAGGGCGGCAACCATCCAGCCCGACAGGTAGAGGTAGCGGCCCTTGGTGCTGCCGAAGTGCTTCTTGATCGAGATGAGCTTCTGCTGGCCGATGAAACCGTGCCAGCAACCCAGCGACTGGGTGTAGTCGGCGGGGTTGGCGTCGTAGGCAGCCATGTCGCGGCGCATGATCGCGGCGGTGTAGCGCGCGATGTCGAGGCCGGTGCGGAAACGGTTCTGCAGGCGCATGCGGGCCACATTCTCGGCCTCGATGCCGCTCCAGGTCTGAGCGTTCTGACCGATGGTCTGGTTGGCCTGCGCGATGTTGGACTGGTACGTCATGGACTGCCCTCTCACTTGGGAATGTCGTTGGAGAGGGGCTTACGCCTGCCCCTGAGTCGCGAACATGGCCGGCGAAGTGGCGCTGTAAGACTTTACAGCCAATCCTTGTAATGATGTAATGACATTACAGATTCGCACTGTAATGCCTTGTACCAAGGTACAGCATCACCAAGCCCTCTCGTCGAAGGCCAGCCATGTCGACCAAACCGCTCTACCTTGGCCCGCGCGTAAAGCGCCTGCGCCGCGAAATGGGCCTGACCCAGCAGGCCATGGCTGAAGATCTGGGCATCTCGGCCTCGTATGTGGCGCTGATCGAGCGCAACCAGCGGCCCGTAACAGCCGACCTGCTGCTGCGCCTGGCCCGCAATTACAAGCTCGACATTGCCGACATCGCCGCCGACGACAGCGCCGACACCGTGCGCCGCCTGACCGATGTGCTGCGCGATCCAATCTTTGCCGACATCGACCTGCCAGCCCTCGAGATCGCCGATCTGGCCGCCTCGTTCCCCGGCATGACCGAGGCGCTGATGCGGCTGTATGGCGCCTATACGCGCGAACAGGCGCGGCTGGCTGATCTCTCGGCCGATGGCGAACAGGCGCCGGGCACCACGGGCGCGGTGGGCGAGGCGCGCCGCTTCATCGCGGCCCAGCGCAACTATTTCCCCACGCTCGACACGCGGGCCGAAGCTTTGGCCAACGCCATTGCCGAAACCGGCGACATGCGCGCCTTTCTGGCCCAGCGCCACGGCATCCGCACCCGCCTGCTGCCGCCGCCGGTCATGATGGGGGCGATCCGCCGCTTCGACCGGCACAACCAGCAACTGCTGCTCGACGACACGATGGACGCGCCCACGCGCCAGTTCCAGCTTGCGCTGCAGATCGCCTATAGCGAGTGCCGCTCCGACATCACCGCGCTGCTGCGCGCGGGCGGCCTGTCCTCGCCCACGGCCACCAATCTGGTGCGCCGGGCGCTGGCCGGCTATGTCGCGGCGGCCATCCTCATGCCCTACACCCGCTTTGCCCGCGCGGTCGAGGAGCGGGCCTATGACATCGAAGCCCTCTCGCGCCTGTTCGGCACCAGCTTTGAACAGACCGCCCACCGCCTGACCACGCTGAGCAGGCCGGGCGAGGAACGCGTGCCCTTCTTCTTCCTGCGGGTGGATGCGGCGGGCAATGTGTCGAAGCGGCTGGACGGGGCGGGTTTTCCCTTTGCCGCGCATGGCGGCGGCTGCCCCTTGTGGAATGTACACAATGTGTTTGGCCGGCCGCGCCAGATCCTGACGCAATGGCTCGAACTGCCCGATGGCCAGCAGTTCTTCTCGATCGCCCGCGCGGTCGAGGCGGGCGGCGGCGCATGGGGCCGCCCCCGCGTGGAGCGCGCGGTGGCGCTGGCCTGCGCTGCCGAACATGCGCCGCGCCTGATCTATGCGCAGGGCGCCGACCCGCGCCGGGCAACGATGACGCCTATTGGCGTGTCATGCCGCCTGTGCCACCGGCCCGACTGCGCCGCGCGCGCGCTGCCCCCCATTGGCCGCGAGATCGTGGCCGACGATTACCGCCGGGCCAATGTGCCCTTTGGTTTTGCCGAAGGGTAGCAAGGAGGGCGAGGGACCGGTCAGCCCCTCGCCTTGCCCCATTACTTCAGGTCGGGCGCCGTCGCCTCGCCCTTGAGCAGCGCAATCGCCTCGGCCAGGGCCATGAACTTCTGCTGCTGCTCGCCCAGAATGCGGACCGCCACGGTGCCTTCCTCGGCCTCGCGCTTGCCCACCACCAGCAGGTAGGGGACCTTCTGGAGCGAGTGCTCGCGCACCTTGTAGTTGATCTTCTCGTTGCGGGTGTCGACTTCCACGCGGATGCCGGCGGCCTTCAACTGCGCCACGGCATCATGGGCGTAATCGTCAGCGTCCGACACGATGGTGGCCACCACGGCCTGCACCGGGGCCAGCCACACGGGCAGCTTGCCGGCGAAATGCTCGATCAGGATGCCGATGAAGCGTTCATACGACCCCAGAATCGCGCGGTGAAGCATGACGGGGCGATGCTTCTCGCCATCCTCGGCGATGTAGGCGGCGTCCAGACGTTCCGGCAAAACGCGGTCCGACTGGATCGTGCCGCACTGCCACGTGCGGCCGATGGCGTCGGTCAGGTGCCACTCCAGCTTGGGGGCATAGAACGCGCCCTCGCCCGGCAGTTCTTCCCAGCCGTATTCCTCAGTCGCCAGACCAGCCTCGACCACCGCGTTGCGCAGTTCGGTCTCGGCCAGATCCCACATCTCTTCGGTGCCGAAACGCTTTTCGGGGCGCAGGGCCAGCTTGATCTCGTACTTGAAGCCGAAATCCTTATACACGCGGTCGGCCAGCTCACAGAAGGCGCGAACCTCCTCGACGATCTGGTCCTCGCGGCAGAAGATGTGGCCATCGTCCTGCGTGAACTGGCGTACGCGCATGATGCCGTGCAGTGCGCCATGCGGCTCGTTGCGGTGGCAGCAGCCCATTTCGGCCAGGCGCAGCGGCAGTTCGCGGTACGACTTGATCCCCTGACGGAAGATCAGCACATGGGCCGGGCAGTTCATCGGCTTGAGCGCCATCCAGTCGGCGTCCTTCGAGACGATCGGGCCATCGTCCTCGGTGTTGGGCGCCTCGTCGGGGATGACGAACATGTTCTCGCGGTACTTGCCCCAGTGGCCCGATTGCTCCCACTGCTTGGCGTCCATCACCTGCGGGGTCTTGACCTCCTGATAGCCCGTGCCGTCGATGGCGCGGCGCATATAGGCCTCCAGCTCGCGCCAGATCATGTAGCCCTTGGGGTGCCAGAACACGCTGCCATGCGCTTCGGATTGCAGGTGGAACAGGTCCATCTCCTGCCCCAGCTTGCGGTGGTCGCGCTTGGCGGCCTCCTCAAGGCGCAGCAGATGGGCGTCGAGCTGCTTCTTGTTCAGCCAGCCGGTGCCGTAAATGCGCGAGAGCATCGCATTCTTCTGGTCGCCGCGCCAATAGGCGCCCGACACGCGGGTCAGCTTGAACGCCGCCGGGTCCAGCTTGCCGGTCGAGGGCAAATGCGGCCCCCGGCACATATCAAGCCAGTCATCGCCCGACCAATAGACGGTCAGATCCTCGTCGCCCGGCAGTTCGGCGGCCCATTCGGCCTTGAACTGCTCGCCCTGCTGCTTCCAGCGCGAGATCAGCGTTTCGCGGCTCCACACCTCGCGGCGCAGCGGCTTGTTGGCGGCGATGATCTTGCGCATCTCCGCCTCGATCGCGGGCAGGTCATCATCGGTGAACGGGCGGTCCTTGGGGGCGAAATCGTAATAGAAACCATCGTCGGTCGACGGGCCAAAGGTGATCTGCGTGCCCGGAAACAGCGCCTGCACCGCCTCGGCCAGAACGTGAGCAAAGTCGTGGCGCGCCAGCTCCAGCGCGTCCTTCTCGTCCTTGTTCGTCACCAGCGCCAGATGCGCGTCACCCGTGAAAGTTCGGGTGAGGTCGACCAGCTCGCCATCGATACGCGCGGCGATGGCGGCCTTGGCCAGGCCGGGGCCAATCGCGGCCGCAACATCTGCAGGAGACGAACCCGGCGCCATTTCGCGCACCGAACCGTCGGGCAAAGTGATCTTGAGCATGTCAGACATGCCACCGCCCTTAGCCGCCTGCGCGCGGCGGCTCAAGCGCTGGCGCACGCGTGCGTGTTGCGGTTTTGGCAAATCCGCGCGATCAGGGCGCATGATCGCCCATCACGACCTGCCACCATCCGCCCCCGGCCTGCCCGCCTGCCGCATTGCCTATTGCCACAAGCCGGCGGCGGCCGGCGAGGCAACGGTGGTGTTCCTGCCCGGCTACATGTCCGACATGGCCGGATCGAAAGCGCAGGCCGTGTTGGCCTGGACGCAGGATATTGGCGCTGGCTGCCTGCTGCTCGACTATTCGGGCTGCGGGGCCAGTTCGGGCGATTTTGCCGATGGCTCGCTCTCGCTCTGGCGCGACGAGGTGCTGGCGCTGATCGAGGCGCATGTGCCGGGGCCGGTGGTGCTGGCGGGCAGCTCGATGGGCGGATGGCTGATGCTGCTGGTGGCGCTGGCGCTGCCAGCCGGGCGCGTGCGGGGCCTGCTGGGCATAGCTGCCGCGCCCGACTTCACCCAATGGGGCTACTCGCCCGCGCAGCAGCGCGAACTGGCCGCCGGCCACACCGTGTTCGAACCCAACCCCTATGGCCCCGAGCCGACGCCCACCCATGCCCGCTTCTGGGCCGACGGGCAGGCCAATCTGCTGCTGGGCGGCGCCATTGCCTATGACGGCCCCGTCCACTTGCTACAGGGGCAGGCCGATGCCGACGTGCCCTGGCAGACCGCGCTCGACCTGGCCGCCGCCTTGCGTTCGGCGCAGGTTCAGGTCTGCCTCGTCAAGGACGGCGACCACCGCCTCAGCCGCGAAGGCGACATCGCGCTGATTCTTTCCGCGCTGCGCCAGTTGCTGGCCGCCTGACCTGCCCGAGACACACCCATGCCCTTCCTCCTCGCCCTGCTGCCCGTCCTCGCCCAGATTGGCGCTGCCCCCTCGCTGGGCCTGCCCATGATCGACCGGCCCACCAAGCCCAACATCCGCAAGCAGCCCATCATCATCCTGCCCACCCCTGCCGGGCCTTTGCAGACCTGCCTGGATGCAGCCGGCGAGAACCCGGCCGCCGGCGAGAAGATCGCCCGCGCATGGATCGCCCGCGGCGACAAGGAAAGCGCTGCCTCGCGCGCGCAGGGGCACCTGTGCCTGGGCACGGCGCTGGCCAATCAGGACCAGTGGGATAACGCCCGGCTGACCTTTGCGGCAGGCATGAACATTGCCATGCCCGACGACCACATGCTGCGCGCCGAGCTGGGCGCGATGGCGGGCGATGCGGCGCTCACGGCGGGCGATGCCGGGCA
>DATMUT010000164.1:0-3375 GCA_035563755.1 Novosphingobium sp. | reverse complement strand
GGCAGGCTGCGATATGCCCGAAAACAAACGCCTCAGCGCGGCTGATTGTGGGCAATTGGCCACAGTGGCGGGCATAAATCCCTAGTGATCGCCACTCGAACCTTGCGCTGCCTCGTATGGATTGACACTATGCAAGGGCTTACATAAGACGCCTGCAACAAGCGTAATCCCCGCGACCAATCCGGGGGAGGAGAAAAAGATGCCCATCAAGCCGCAAATGGCCCGCCCGGCCATGGCCCTTCTGTTCGCCACCGTTTCGCTGCCCGTGCTCTCGCACGCGGCCATGGCGCAGGAAGCCGCCCCGGCTGCCAGCGCCCCTGCTCCTGCCGGCGCGCTGGGCGAGATCGTGGTGACGGCCGAGCGCCGCACGCAAAGCCTGCAACAGGTGCCCATTGCCGCCACCGTGCTGACCGGCGAGGAACTGGCGCGCAAGGGCGTGAAGAACCTGTCGGATATCCAGCAGGTCGCCCCCTCGATCGCGATCAACACGGTCAACCGCTCGACCTTTGTGAACATTCGCGGCGTGGGCATTGCCCAGTCGGCGCCTACGTCGAACCCGGGCGTTGCCTATTACATCGACGGCGTGCTGGTCCCGCACGAGCAGTTCATCGGCCAGAGCTTCTACGACATTTCCTCGATCGAGGTGCTGCGCGGGCCGCAGGGCACGCTCACCGGCCAGAACTCGACCGGCGGCGCGATCTACGTGCGCACGCCCAAGCCCCAGTTCAACGCGCTCAACGGCTCGGTCGACCTGACAGCGGGCGCCTATAACAACTATCGCGCCGTTGCCACCGCCAATGTGGGCGGCGAGGATGTGGCGCTGCATCTGGCCTATGTGCACGACCAGCGCGACAGCTTTTACAAGAACATCGCCCCCAATGCGCAAAGCCAGCCCGGCAACAACAAGCTGGACGCGGTGCGCGCGAACCTGTCGCTGCGCGGCTTTGACGGCAAGCTGAGCGTTGATGTGCATGGCGAATATTTCAACATGCGCACCGACAACAACGCGCTCAAGAACCGCAACGATCAGGTGTCGAGCGATCCGTTCACGATCGAGGAGGACGCCAAGTCCTACCTCAACCAGCACGGCTACCGCCTCTCGACCGACCTGCGCTATGACCTGACCGACGGGGTGCAGGCGCGCGGCCTGATCTCGTGGCAGGATGGCTACACGCTGGATCAGACCGATGGCGATCGCACCGCGACGGCGGCCGCCGTCCCGGCCAATCTGGCGGTCACCTCGGCCAATCGCGCGCTTTATCCGGGCCGCGTCAGCCAGAGCAGCACCGAGTTTCGCACCTTCATCTCCGAGATCAACCTGGTCTCGACCAGGAAGGGGCCGCTGCAATGGGTCGTGGGCGGCTTCTACATGGACGAAAGCGTGCCCTTCAGCCTGCTGACCGACAACCGCAACACGACCACTTTCGTCAGCTCGACCAACACCTCGCAGGCCACCGCGCAGAACGCCTCGCGCTCGCTGTTCGGGCAGGTCAACTACTTCGCCACCCCGCGCCTCGAACTGATCGTGGGCGGGCGCTACAGCTGGGATAGCCAGGTCTATAACCGCTATATCGTCGCCAACACGGTTTATGCCGGTGGCAATATCGGCATCATCAGCACGCAGCAGCTCTCGGGCAAGCTGGGGGTGAACTATCACCTGGGCCGCTCGCTCATCTATGTGACGGCGTCCAAGGGCTACAAGGCGGGCGGCGTGAACCTGACGCCCAACACCCCCAACTTCACGCCCGAGCGCAACTTCGTGTACGAAGGCGGCTTCAAGACCGAACTGCTCGACCGCCACCTGCGCGTGAACGGCGACGTGTTCTACTCGGTCTACAAGGACATCCAGCTTTCGAGTCTGGTGAACGGCCTGCCCACCACGCAGAACGCGCTGGGCGGCCACTCCAAGGGCGCCGAGCTGGAAGTGACGGGGCAGTTCGGCCCTCTGGGCTTCAACCTGGGTGGCGGCCTGCTCGATGCCAAGTTCTCGAACTCGGCGTGCATTTCCGACACCAATGCGCCGGGCACCGATGCGGGCTGCGCGACCAACCTGCGCTTTGTGCCGCAGGGCCGCCGCCTGCCCTTCTCGCCCCAGCTCACGCTCAATGCCGGCATCCAGTATGCCATCGCCCTGTCGAGCAGCATCGACATGACCCCGCGCATCCAGTGGAGCCATGTGTCGAGCCAGTACGCAACACCCTTCCCCAGCACCAACACGCTGGTGCCGGGCCACGACCTGATCGACGCGCGCCTGACCTTTGACGTGGGCAAGGCCTATCAGATCGAGGGCTTCGTGCAGAACCTGACCAATCAGGTCTACATCGCCTCGCAGATCCAGGATTCCTCGAGCGCGACAGGCGGCATCATCTATGGCGCGCCGCGCACCTGGGGCATCCGCTTCAAGGCGCTGTTCGGCAAGTAAGTCTGGCATAAGGCACGGCGACACACCTCCATGACGATGCATTCCCTTCCTCGCATGGGGGCTGTTGCCGCCGCTGCCGGCCTGTTGGGCCTGGCCGTGGCGGTGGGCGGCACCCCGCCCGCCGCGCCCAAGGCCAAACCCGCGCCCGAACGCTGGTGGTCGCCCGGCGAAGGCCGCCCGATGCCTGCCAGCCTCGACTATGCCAATGCGCAGGGGTCCTTGCGCGTGCTGGTCGAGGGCGGGCCGATGGCCACCAAGGATCACCCCTTCTTCGCGCCGCTGGGCGCCAATGGCCGCGCCTGCGTGACCTGCCACCAGCCGGCCGACGCCATGAGCCTCTCGGCCCAGACCGTGCGTGAGCGCTGGCAGGCAACCGGCGGCAAGGACCCGCTGTTTGCCGCCATCGACGGGTCGAACTGCCCGGCCCTGCCGCAAGAGGCGCGCGCCTCGCATTCGCTGCTGCTGGACCGCGGGCTGTTTCGCATCCAGCTGCCCTGGCCGGTGCGCGAATGGAACGGCAAGCCCGTCACGCCCGACTTCACCATCGAGGTGGTGCGCGACCCCAATGGCTGCAACAGCGGCCCGGCGCATGGGCCGTCGGCGGGCAATATCTCGGTTTACCGGCGGGTGCGGCCGGTGGCCAACATGAAATACCTGCTGGCGGTGGGCTTCCCCTTCGACCCCAAGCAGGGGTTTGCCTTGCCGCGCGACCCGATCAACGGACAGATGATGTCGGGCAACATCATGGCCGACAATCGCACCGGCACGCTGGCGCTGCAAATGGCGGACGCTGCCCATGGCCACCTGCAATTCGCGCAGAAGCTGACCCCGGCGCAATACCGCCAGATCACCGATTTCGAGATGCGCGTGTTCACCGCCCAGCAGGTCGACGCGCATGGCAACAACCTCGACACGCTGGGCGCCAAGGGCGGGCCGGAACATCTGCGCGCCTC
>DATMUT010000163.1:0-2988 GCA_035563755.1 Novosphingobium sp. | reverse complement strand
GCGTGCATTTCACCGTGCGCGCCGCGGTCGACAAGCGCGAGATCGCTGCCTTCCGCGCGAAGCTGGCCGGATTGCTGGCGGTGCGGCCCGGCGCCGCGCTGGGGCCAGTTAGCGGCCATATGCGCGCGTCGTCGCGGGTCGCGGTTGCGCCGCGCGCAAGCCAGCTAGCCTACAGGTAAGCTCGCAGGCCCTTTTCCCGCCGCGTTCAAAGGTCTATGCCCCTTGGCCATGACCCAGACCATTACCGCGCCGTTTCCGGCGCTTCGCCTGCGCCGCACCCGTGCCTCTGGCTGGTCGCGCGCCATGCACCGCGAAACCGTGCTGACGCCTGCCGACCTGATCTGGCCGCTGTTCGTGACCGAGGGGCAGGGCGTTGAGGAACCCATCGCCAGCCTGCCGGGCGTGTCGCGCTGGTCGGTCGATGGCATGGTGGCGCGCGCGAAAGAGGCTGTGGCGCTGGGCATTCCGTGTCTGGCCCTGTTCCCCAACACGCAGGCCGAGCGCCGCAGCGAGGACGGTGCCGAGGCGCTGAACCCCGACAATCTGATGTGCCGGGCGATCAAGGCCATTCGCGATGCCTGCGGCGATGACATCGGCATCCTGACCGACGTCGCGCTCGACCCCTATACCAGCCACGGGCAGGACGGGCTGATCGACGAGGCCGGCTATGTGCTGAACGATGCCACGGTCGAGGTGCTGGTGGGCCAGTCGCTCAATCAGGCCAATGCCGGGGCCGACATCATTGCGCCTTCCGACATGATGGACGGGCGCATCGGCACCATCCGCGCCGCGCTCGAGGGGGCAGGGCACAGCAATGTGCAGATCATGTCTTACGCGGCCAAATACGCCAGCGCGTTTTACGGCCCGTTCCGCGATGCGGTGGGGTCGCGCGGGCTGCTCAAGGGCAACAAGAAGACCTATCAGATGGACCCGGGCAACACCGAGGAAGCCCTGCGCGAGGTGGCCATCGACCTGGCCGAGGGCGCCGACAGCGTGATGGTCAAGCCCGGCCTGCCCTATCTCGACGTGGCGCGGCGGGTGAAGGACCATTTCGGCGTGCCGGTGTTCGCCTATCAGGTGTCGGGCGAATATGCGCTGATCGAACATGCCGTGGCCGCTGGCGCTGCCGACCGCGACGCGATGGTGCTCGAAACGCTGCTGGCCTTCAAGCGGGCCGGCTGCAGCGGCGTGCTGACCTATCACGCGGCCCATGCCGCCCGCCTGCTGGGGGCCTGACGCCATGCGCCCCGAGGGCTTTCCCGATGTGACGATCCTGCCCTTTGGCGGGGTGTGGCCACGCATCGACCCCAGCGCGTTCATCGCGCCGGGGTGCCGCATCATCGGTGATGTCGAGATCGGGCCGGACGCCTCGATCTGGTACAATTGCGTGATCCGGGGCGATGCCAACCATGTCCGCATCGGCGCGCGCACCAACATTCAGGATGCCACCACCGTCCATTGCGACAGCCCCAAGCCGGGCCGGTCCGAGGGCTTTCCCACGATCATCGGCGATGATGTGCTGATTGGCCACAATGCCGTCATTCACGGCTGCACGCTGGAACATCGCGCCTTTGTGGGCATGGGCGCAATGGTGATGGATGGCGCCACCGTGTCGAGCGATGCGATGCTGGCGGCGGGCGCTTTGCTGAGCCCGGGCAAGACCATTCCGCCGCGCCAGATGTGGGTGGGCCGCCCGGCGGTCATGGTGCGCGAGCTGACCGATGCGCAACTGGCCGGCATGCAGGACGGCGTGGCCCATTATGTACGCAACGGCCGCCTGCACAAGGCGGCGGTGCTGGCCGCGGCGCAGGCATCCGGGGCCGATGGCGCGTCCGGCCGCTGACCTGCCCCCTGCCGAGGCGATCCGCGCGCTGATCGACGCCGAGGGCAGGCTGGCGGTGCGGGTGACGCCGGGCGCGCGCAGCGAGGGGCTGGCCATCGATGGCGCCCGCCTGCTGGTCAAGGTGCGCGCCAAGCCCGAGGACGGCAAGGCCACCGATGCGGTGCTGGCGCTGGTGGCGCGGGGGCTGGGGGTGGCAACGGGCCGGGTGCGGCTGCTGCGCGGGGCCACCTCGCGCGAGAAGATGTTGGGGATCGAGGGGTAGGGTTGCCGGGGCGCTATGCTCTCAGCCGCCGGGCCAGCAGCGCCATGGTGCCCGCCCATCCGGCCGCCAGCCACTGCGTTGCCCCGCCCCAATGCGTCTGGCTGAGCGCGCCCGCGATGCCGCCACAGGCCAACCCCAGCCACAGCGCCATATGCGCCCGCCACGCGCCATTGGCCCGGCCCAGCAGCCAGCCCGCCAGCCCTTGCCCCGCGCGCACCAGAGCGCCGGTCATATAGGTCAGGCCCACGGCCACCTCGCCGTCGCGCTGGAAAGTGGCGTTCATCGCCCCCATGGCCAGCACCATGGCGGTTTGCGCCAGCACCGGCACACCGGCGCCCATACCCGCCAACGTCAGCAATGCTGCCACCGTGCCCAGCACCGCCACCTTGCGCCGCTCGCCCGCAACCGCTGCTACCACCGAGCCAAGCGTGACCCCCAGCACAAAGCCCGCGATCAGCCCGGCCGGCCGCCATGCCGCGCCCGTGTCGCGCGCCAGATCGACCGCGAGGCGCGTGGTGTTGCCCGACATGAAAGAGATGAAATAGCCGCCATTGGCGACAAAGCCGCTGGCATCGACAAAGCCGGCAAGGGCCGCCAGCGCCACGGCCAGCGCCTGTCGTGAACGGTCGTAACGGTGCATGGGGGCAGACTAGCGTGGCCGGCCGGCCCCGGCCAGTGCGTTCAGTTTGGCATGGTTTCGCGCGCCATGCCCATGGCGATCTGTTCCAGCACATCGGCCATGGCCTTGGCCATTTCGCCATCGGGCGAGGGCGTGTCGGCGATGGCGCGGCGCATGGCATCGGCCTCGCCCTCGGCCGACGGCGCGAAGATCGAGCGCCGGCCGCGGCCGTCGCTCGTGCCCGCGACGGAGCGAACCAGCGCG
>DATMUT010000162.1:0-8507 GCA_035563755.1 Novosphingobium sp. | reverse complement strand
TACATGACGCTCAAGATGCTCGAGGCCAATCCGGGCGTCTATGCGGCGGGCATTTCGGGCGCGCCGGTAACGAAGTGGGATCTGTACGACACCCACTATACCGAGCGCTATCTGGGTGACCCGCGCAAGGTGCCTGAAGTCTACATGCGCGCCGATGCCCTCGAGGCGGCCGGCGCCATCTCCGATCCGCTGCTGCTGATCCACGGCATGGCGGACGACAATGTTGTTTTCGAGAATTCCTCGGCCCTGATCGCCAGGTTGCAGGCCGAGGCCCGTCCCTTCGAGATGATGCTCTACCCCGGCTATACGCACCGCGTGTCCGGCCCGATGGTGGGGCGTCATCTGTGGGAGACGATCTTCGCTTTCCTGGCGCGGCATGGAGTGACGCCGCCGTAATCTATTCGTTGAACAGCTTGGCGGCATGCGTCTCGGCCGCTATCGGTGCGGCCCCGTGGCACGGGGCCAAGGAGTGTATGACATGGGTTATCGCGTAGTCGTCGTAGGCGCCACGGGCAATGTGGGCCGCGAAATGCTGAACATCCTGGCCGAGCGGGAATTCCCGATCGACGAGCTGGCCGCTGTTGCCAGCCCGCGCTCGCAGGGCACCGAGATCGATTTTGGCGAGACCGGCAAGAAGCTCAAGGTGCAGAACATCGAGCACTTCGACTTCGCCGGCTGGGACATCGCCCTGTTTGCCGCGGGTTCGGGCCCGACGAAGATCTATGCCCCCAAGGCCGCCTCGCAGGGCTGCGTGGTGATCGACAACTCGTCGCTCTACCGCATGGACCCCGACGTGCCGCTGATCGTGCCCGAGGTGAACCCGGACGCCATCGACGGCTATACCAAGCGCAACATCATCGCCAACCCCAACTGCTCGACCGCGCAGATGGTTGTGGCGCTCAAGCCCCTGCACGACAAGGCGACGATCAAGCGCGTGGTTGTCTCGACCTATCAGTCGGTGTCGGGCGCGGGCAAGGAAGGCATGGACGAGCTGTTCGAGCAGAGCCGCGCCATCTTCGTTGGCGATCCGGTCGAGCCCAAGAAGTTCACCAAGCAGATCGCCTTCAACGTGATCCCGCACATCGACGTCTTCCTGGATGATGGCTTCACCAAGGAAGAGTGGAAGATGGTGGCCGAGACCAAGAAGATCCTCGATCCCAAGATCAAGCTGACCGCCACCTGCGTGCGCGTGCCGGTGTTCATCGGCCACTCCGAGGCGCTCAATGTCGAGTTCGAGAACGAGATCTCGGCCGCCGAGGCTCAGGACGTGCTGCGCGAGGCGCCGGGCGTGATGCTCGTCGACAAGCGCGAGGACGGCGGTTACGTCACCCCGGTTGAGTGCGTGGGCGACTTTGCCACCTACGTGTCGCGCGTGCGCGAGGATTCGACCGTCGACAATGGCCTGGCGCTGTGGTGCGTGTCGGACAACCTGCGCAAGGGTGCGGCGCTCAACGCTGTGCAGATCGCCGAGCTGCTGGGCCGCCGCCACCTGAAGAAGGGCTAAGGGCGCGGTTTTGGCAAATAAAAGGGGAAGGGGGGCGGTTTGGCCCCCTTTTCTGTAAGATAAAGGGTGAATGCGAGGGGCATGGCCCCTCGCGCTCCCATATATGGGATGAGGCTGCGCGGGCGGTGCTGCGCCCAGAGCCAGGGAGCGCGAGGGACGAGTCCCTCGCATTCAGATTCTACGCCGTCAGAAACGCCACCATCGCCGCGCCCAGCTCCTTTTGGGTCACGCTGCTCATATGCGTGCCGGGCACCTCGACATAGGTGGCGCGGGGCAGGGCCTGGGCCAGGCGCGGGGCCGAGCCATTGTCCTGATCCTGATCGCCGCAGACCACCAGCACCGGAATGTCGATGGCGGCCAGCGCCTCGGGCGGGGTGTCATCGACCGAGCCGAGCAGATGGCGCGCGGCGACCAGATCGACCTTCTGCGCCTTCATGAACTGCTGGGCGATATAGGCCGGGTCGCCGTGCTTGATGGTGCCAAAACGGTCGATGGCGTCGATGAAATAGGCGCTGCGACGGGCCCATCCGGCCAGCCCTTCCAGCCCCATGCCGCCCAGGATCAGCCGGCGCGGGGCAAGCCCTGCCAGCACCCCGCGCGTGGCCGTGCGCGCGCCCAGCGAGAAGCCGCCCAGATCATAATCGGCAAGGCCCAGCCAGTCGATCAGCGCCAGCAGGTCTTTCACCAGCACGTCCTCGGGATAGGCGGTCGCATCCTGGGGGGCGGCGCTTTGACCGTGCGCGCGCAGGTCCGGCATGATGACCTCGAAGCCGGCCTCGACCAGCTGCGCGGCATGGCCATATTTGATCCAGTTGACGAAACCGCTGGAGAAAAGCCCGTGCACCAGCACCAGTGGCCGCCCGCCGCCATGCGCCGGCCCCATGCGATGCACTGCCAGGCGCGTTTGCGCATAGCCCTGAAAATATTGCGTATTCACGTCCATCTGCCGCCTTGCTCCAACCATTCGAGCTATTGCTGCGGGCGATACATGATCGTGGCCCCCGCGAAAAGCGCCGCAATCGCCCAATGGAACACGCGCTATCGGCAAGTGTTGGACCATGCATCCCGGGGAGGGTTTGGAAAGGAGAAGACCAATGTTTGCTCTCAAGACCAAGGCGCTGGCCCTTGCTGCCACCGCGCTGACCATCACGATTGCCAGCCCGGTTATGGCCGAGGGCAAGGCCGACCGCGCCCGCGAGGCGATTGCCGCCGCCGAGGCCAAGATGCAGGCCGCCGATACAGCCGGCGCCGCCGTGGCGCTGCCGGCCGAGCAGGCCCGCGCCCGGGAGGAGCTGGCCAAGGCCAAGGAAGACCTCTCGGCCGGCCGCAAGGAAGATTCGATCGCCCGCGCAACCCACGCCGGCGCCATGGCCGAGGCCAACCAGGGAGAGGCCCAGCGCCGCAAGGCCGCCCATGATCAGGCCCGCATCGATGCCGCCCACCAGCAGGCCGCCGCCGCTCAGCAACAGGCCAGCGATGCCCAGCAGCAGGCCAGCGACGCCAATGTCCGCGCTCAGCTGGCGCAGGGGGCTGCCGCCTCGAGCGCGGCTGATGCCGAGGCCGCGCGTCAGGCCGCTGCTGCTCAGGCTGCCCAGGCCGCCAGCCAGCCCGCGCCCGCGCAGGTAAGCGTGACCACCACCACCGCCACCCACACCCCGCGCAAGAAGGTGACGCACACCCGCGTGGTGCGCCGCAAGACGACAACCCATACCGCCAGCGCTGCCCCCACGTCTCAGACGACCACCACCGTGGTCAAGACGATGAACTAAACGACAAGCCTTCCCATTCTTGGCTGCGTAACCCCAGCTGAGATAACCGGGGCCCCCGTCAGTCCTAATGGCTGGCGGGGGTTTCGGCTGTTAGCGGAAGGGCGGTTCCTTGAAGGCGCGCAGCTTGCGCGAATGCAGCCGCTGCCCTTCGGCGCGCAGCAGGTCGACCGCCGTGGTGCCAATGGCCAGATGTGCCGCGATCGCCTCCTCGTAGAAGCGGTTGGCTTGCCCCGGCAGCTTGATCTCGCCATGCAGCGGCTTGTCCGACACGCACAGCAGCGTTCCATAGGGCACGCGGAAGCGATAGCCTTGCGCGGCGATGGTGGCGCTCTCCATGTCGATGCCCACCGCGCGGCTGAGCGAGAAGCGCTGCGCGGACTGGGCGAAGCGCAGTTCCCAGTTGCGGTCGTCGGTGGTCACGACGGTGCCGGTGCGCATCCGCTTTTTCAGATTGGCGCCGGTGGTGCCGCTGATGATCTCGGCCGCGCGGGCCAGCGCCACCTGCACCTCGGCAATGGCGGGGATGGGGATTTCGGGCGGCAGGACCGGGTCGAGCACATGGTCGTCGCGCAGATAGGCATGGGCCAGCACATAGTCGCCAATGCGCTGCGTATCGCGCAGGCCCCCGCAATGGCCTATCATCAGCCACGCCTCGGGCCGCAACACGGCCAGATGGTCGCAGATGGTTTTGGCGTTCGACGGCCCCACGCCGATGTTGACCAGCGTGATGCCGGTGCGGTCAGGCCCTATCAGGTGATAGGCCGGCATCTGGTGGCGCCGCCACGCCGTGTCGGACAGGCGCGCGCGGGCATTATCCACAGGCGTATCCACATACAGTCCACCGGCTCCCGACAGGGCTGTATACCCGTTTTTCCCCAGCTGCTGCCCAGCCCAGTCCACAAATTCATCCACATAGCGGTGGTAGTTCGTGAAAAGCACGAAGCGCTGGAAGTGGTCGGGGTTGGTGCCGGTGTAATGCGCCAGACGCGCCAGGCTGAAGTCGGTGCGCAGCCCATCGAATAGCGCCAGCGGAATGGCTCCGCCATCGCCCGGTATCTCGACCAGCCCGTCGGCCAGCTCATCGCCGATGAGCGCCAGTTCGGTTGTGGGGAAATAGAGCGCCAGCTCGCTGGGCCGGGTGGTGATGCCCGCGCTCGCGTCGAGCACATAGGGGAAGGGGATCGCCTGCGTCGAGCGGCCCACCTCGATGGTGATGTCGTAATCCTGCGTGATAAGCTCGAGCTGCTCGGCCAGATACCCGGCAAACAGCGCGGGGCGCGTCACGGTCGAGGCATAGGTGCCGATGTCGCTGAGCCGGCCAAAGGCGCGACTGGCATCGGGATGAGTCTCACGGCCAGCGTAATGTACCCGCAGTTCGGGGTAGCACCATGCCCTCTCGGTGTGGCGCTCGGCCGGAGGAATCGTGCCGTGGTGGGCATAGGCCTCGATGTCGGCGCGAAGGGTGGCGACGGCCGCTTCATACACGCGGGTAAGGTCGGCCAGGATCTGCGGGATCGTGTCGGTGATGCTCATGCCGGGCCAGTGTAGTGCGGCGCGGTGGGGTTGGGAAGGGCGCGCGCGGGTTGCATTTGAATGCGTGGGGGTTGGTTTTGGTATAACGATAAATCCGGCAGGTGGGCAACGCTGTCACTTGCCCCTTGACGGCGTAAGACGGGCGCGGAACACAAGGCCGTCCGTGCGGGCGCAAGAGCCTGCCGGTTTTGCGAAAGGGATGGCTGATGAGCTTGAGGATGGGCCTGAGTGCGGCGGTGGCCGCGATTGCCTTGGCGGGGGCGGCCGGCGTCATGGTGGCGCCCGCGCGCGCGGCCGATGCCGAACTGCCGCCGGTGCTCGACGTGCATGTGCACGCCGGCGAGTTTCCGGGCCCCGGCATGACCGTGTGCCCCAATGCCGCGCAATTCCTCGCCTCGGACCCGGCCAATGGCAAGGAGGCGCCCTTTGGCTGGTCGGGCGAGGATTGTACGCCGCGCCTCTATCCGGCAGCCCCCGGCCACTACATGGAGGAAGTGCTGGCCGAGATGAAGCGGCTGAACGTGACAGCGGTGGTCTATGGCAATCCGGCCGATGTGAAGAAATGGCAGGCCGCCGCGCCCGAGCGCATCATTCCCGGCACAGCTTTCCATAGCGTGCAGACGCCCGATCAGGCCCAGCAACTCCAGATGCTCGAGCTGGCCTTCACCAAGGACGGCTTCAAGGTGATGGGCGAGATCGGCCTGCAATACGAGGGCATCTCGCCCAGCGATACGCGCGCCGAACCCTATTTCGCCCTGGCCGAGAAGCTCGACATTCCCGTGGCGATCCACATGGGCACGGGCGGTTCGGGGCGGGCCAATCTGGGCATGTCGGGTTTCCGCGGCTCGATGGGCAATCCGCTGCTGCTCGAGGACCTGCTGGCCCGCCACCCCAAGCTGCGGGTGCAGATCATGCACGCCGGCTACCCCATGGGCGAGAACCTGCTCACGCTGCTGCAGGCCAACAGCCACGTCTATGTCGATATCGCCGGGCTGATCTGGTCCTATCCGCTCAAAGAGGTGAACAGCTACATCAAGCGCATCGTCGATGGCGGTTTCGAGGACCGCATCATGTTCGGCACCGACCAGATGATGTGGCCGCATCTGATGGCCTATTCGATCAGCATCATCCAGAACGCCGATTACCTGACCCCGCAGCAGAAGCGCGATATTCTGTACAACAACGCCGCCCGCTTCCTGCGCATCAAGGCGCCCGAGGGCACATCGAGCGCCAATGGTGTGGCCAAAAACATCGTCGCGGCAAAATAAGCGGGAGCGGCGCGGCACCCAAGGTGGCGCGCCGCGCTTGCCCCGGACCGCGAAAAGGCGATCCACCACGAAAAAGGGGGCCTGCCAGTGGCAAGCCCCCTTGATCTTGTGCCCAAAGGCTGAAGTGGCTTACGCCTCTTCGCCCTCAGCCTGCTCGTCGAGCAGTTCGGTCGGGATCTCGCCCGGCTCGGCATTGGGGTCGTAAGCTTCGGTGAAGCCGCCAACCTCGTTGTCGAACATCGCGTCGATCACGTTCACGCCCTGCGACTGCAGCTCGGCTTCGTCGGGCGAACGGGCAACGTTCACCTTGACGTTCACGGCCACTTCGGGGTGCAGCGAAACGCGCACGTCGAACACGCCGATGGTCTTGATCGGGCGCTCGAGCACGATCATCGCCTTGGTCAGCTTGGCGCCGTCGGCGTTCAGGGCGTCGACGATGTCACGCACCGAAACCGAACCATAGAGCTGGCCAGCGTTCGAGGCGGCGCGGATCAGCACAGCCTGCTTGCCATCGACATCGCCCGACTGGGCCTGCGCGGCGTCGCGGGCGGCTTCGTTGCGCTTCAGGATCTCTTCGCGCTGGGCCTCGAACACCTTGCGGTTCGCCTCATTGGCGCGCAGGGCCTTCTTGTTGGGCAGCAGGAAGTTGCGGGCGTAGCCGTCCTTGACGTTCACGACGTCGCCGATCTGGCCCAGCTTCTCGATACGTTCGAGGAGAATGATCTGCATGTTCTTTCTCCCTTACTTGACGAGGTAGGGCAGCAGGCCCAGGTGGCGGGCGCGCTTGATCGCCTGGCTCAGTTCACGCTGCTTCTTGGCCGAGACGGCCGTGATGCGGCTGGGAACGATCTTGCCACGCTCGGACATGAAGCCCTGAAGCAGGCGGATGTCCTTGTAGTCGATCTTGGGAGCGTTCTTGCCCGAGAAGGGGCAGCTCTTGCGGCGACGGAAAAATGCACGAGCCATGGATCAAGCCTCCTCGCGTTCGCGGCGACGGCTGCGCTCGCGGTCGTTCTTGCGCATCTGCACCGACGGGCCGGTTTCCAGCTCGTCCACGCGCACGGTGATGTAGCGCAGGATGTCTTCGTTCAGGCCGGTCTGGCGCTCGAGCTCGGCGGTGACGCCGGCCGGGGCCTCGATGTTCAGCATGACAAAGTGCGCCTTGCGGTTGCGCTTGATCTTGTAGGCCAGGCTCTTGAGGCCCCAGGTCTCGGTCTTGGTGACCTTGCCCCCGTTGGACTCAACGATCTCGGTGGCGGTGGCGGCCAGCGCATCAACCTGCGCTTGGCTCAGGTCCTGGCGAGCCAGGAACACGTGCTCATAAAGAGCCACGGCAGCTTCCTTCAATCTGAATAACCGATCGCTGGCTGATCCGCGGGATTGCGGGGCCCCTCCGGCTTTCTTCGCACTTCCATGTGCGCGGGCTGCGAATCCGCGCTTTCAGAAGCTGCGGCCCTTACCCGTTCTGCCGCAAAACGCAAGGACGAACGGCGCGCGGCCCACGCCTTCAGCCACAAAACGTCACAATAGCGCGCTTGCAGTCGGGCCGGCGCGCCGCCATTCTGCTTAGGCAGGGCAAGATACTCGCCCAGGGCATCAAGGACAATTCCCCCGACAATGGCTTCAGGACTGGTGGCGCTGCTCGACGATGTGGCGGCAATTGCGCGCGGGGCGGCCGCCTCGCTCGATGATATTGGCGCGGGCGTGGCGCAGGCAGGGGCCAAGGCCGCCGGCGTAGTGATCGACGATGCGGCCGTGACGCCGGCCTATGTCAACGCCTTTACCCCCGAGCGCGAACTGCCCGTTATCGCCCGTATCGCGCGGGGCAGCCTGGTGAACAAGCTGGTTATCCTGCTGCCGCTGGCGCTGGCGCTTTCGGCGCTGCTGCCCTGGGCGATCACGCCGCTGCTGATGCTGGGCGGGCTGTATCTCTCGTTCGAGGGCGCCGAAAAGGTAATCGAGGCCTTGTCGGGCGGTCATGGCGAGGCAGAGGATGCGCCGGCCAGCGATGGCGCGGCCTTTGAGAAAGCGCGCGTTTCGGGCGCGATCCGCACCGACCTCATCCTTTCGGCCGAGATCATGGCGATTGCCATGGCCGAAGTGGCCGACAAGCCGCTGGCCGAGCAGGCGATCATTCTGGCGGTGGTGGGGGTGGGTATCACCCTGCTGGTCTATGGCGCGGTGGCGGTGATCGTGAAGCTGGACGACATTGGCCTGGCGATGGTGCGCGGTGGCGGCAGGCTGGCCGGCATTATCGGCCGTGGGTTGGTCCAGGGCACGCCGCATCTGCTGTCCATCTTGTCGGTCGTGGGCACGGCGGCCATGTTGTGGGTGGGCGGCGGCATATTGCTGCACGGGGCTGGCGGGCTGGGTCTGCATGGGCCTGCCGATGCGGTGCATCACGGCGCGGCGCTGGCTGGCGCACAGGCGCCC
>DATMUT010000161.1:0-4540 GCA_035563755.1 Novosphingobium sp. | reverse complement strand
CGAAAGGCCTGCGTGAGCATGGCGTGCAACACAAAGCCGGTATCGAACAGCACCAGCGGCAGGCCCGCCAGATCGGCCAGCGCCACCGGGCCAGCGCCAGCCAGCGGATGCGAGGCGGGCAACAGCGCGACCAGCGGCTCGCGGGCCAGTTCCTGCGTCTCGAACGCGTCGGGCACGGGCAGCAGCAGGCCGGCAAGGTCCAGCTCGCCGCTGTGCAGCAATTCGCGCAGCCTTGCGCTACCCGCCTCGCGCAGCTCGACCTCGACGCCCGGATGCGCCGCGCGAAACCGGGCAAAGATGGGCGCGAACAGCGCATCGCTGCCCACGCGCGGCAGGCCCAGACGCAAGGTGCCGCGCTGCACGCCCTTCAGCTCGGCCACTTCGGTCAGCAGATCCTCGCGCGCGCCCAGCATGCGCTGCCCGTGGCGCAGCACGATCTGCCCCGCAGCGGTTGGCGTGATCGCCCGGCTGGAGCGGTTGAGCAACGGCACGCCCAGCTCGTCCTCGAGCGCGCGCACCGCCTTGCTCACCGTTGACTGGGTAGAAAACAGCACGCGCGCGGCCTCGGTAAAGCCCTCTTGCCGCACCACCTCGACAAACACCCTGACGTTGCGCAATTCCATCCTGCTGGCGTCTCTCATTCCATGCGCGAATGCAAGCCAGTCCAACCTTTCATTTCCAGAATGACGCGGTCGGGCCTATTCCCTCTTTCGAGCCGGGCCTTCCCACCCCCCTCTCCGCCCCGGAGGGCCCGGCCACCCTCATCACCGGAAGCCGCGCCATGACCATCGCCCCCTCGACCAGCCGCCTGCCCGCACAGGCACATGCCGCTGCCGGGCAAGCGCTGTTGGGCCAGTTGGCCAGCATAGTCGGCCATCGCCATGTCCTGACCGGCGAGGGCGCCACCCGCCCCTTTGCGCATGGCATCCGCTTTGGTTCGGGGCCGGTGCTGGCGGTGGTGCAGCCGGGCAGTCTGGTCGAGCAATGGCGGGCCTTGCGCGCCTGCGTCGAGGCGGGCGTCATCGTGATCGCGCAGGCGGCCAACACGGGCCTGACCGGCGGATCAACCCCCGACGGGCGCTACGACCGGCCCGTTGTCATCCTCTCGACCCGGCGGCTGGGCGGGGCGCACCTCATTCGCGAAGGGCGGCAGGTGGTCTGCCTGCCCGGCGCCACGCTCTACCAACTCGAGGCGATGCTGCGCCCGCTGGGCCGCGAGCCGCATTCGGTCATCGGCTCCTCGTGCATCGGCGCGTCGGTCATGGGGGGCATCTGCAACAATTCGGGCGGCGCGCTGGTGCGGCGCGGCCCGGCCTATACCGAGCTGGCGCTTTATGCCCGCGTCGACGATCATGGCCGGCTCGAACTGGTCAACCACCTGGGCATCGCTTTGGGCGACGAGCCGGAAGCCATGCTGGCCCGGCTGGAAAAGGGCCACTTTGCCCCCGCCGACATCGACCCTGCCGCCGACCGCTCGGCCAGCGATCACGGTTATGAGGACCACGTCCGCCAGATCGACGCCGACACGCCCGCCCGCTTCAACGCCGACCCGGCCCGCCTGTTCGAGGCCTCGGGCAGCGCGGGCAAGGTGATGCTGTTTGCCGTGCGCCTCGACACGTTCGAGAAGGACAAGGACAGCCGCGTCTTTTACATCGGCACCAATGATCCGGCCGAGCTGACCGCGCTGCGCCGGGCCATTCTGGGCAGCTTTGCCCATTTGCCGGTGGCGGGCGAATATATGCACCGCACCTGTTTCGACATTGCCGAGCGCTATGGCAAGGACACGTTCCTGGCCATCCAGAAGCTGGGCACCGACCGTATTCCCGCGCTGTTTGCCGCCAAGGCCCGCTTTGATGCGCTGCCTTTCGTGCCGGCGGGCCTGTCGGACAGGCTGATCCAGTTCGTGGCCGACCGGCTGCCCTCGCACCTGCCCCAGCGCCTGCGCGACTGGCGCGACCGCTACGAGCATCACCTGATCCTGCGCATGGCCGAGGGCGGCATAGCCGAGGCGCGCGAATGGCTGGGCCGCCACTTCCCCTCGGATGCGGGCGATGTGTTCGAATGCACCGCGCCCGAGGCCGAGGCCGCCTTCCTGCACCGCTTTGCCGCGGCAGGCGCTGCCAACCGCTATCGCGCCGTGCACGCCCGCAGCGTCGAGAACATCGTCGCTCTCGACATCGCCCTGCCCCGCAATTGCGAGGACTGGGTCGAGCAACTGCCCCCGCAGATCGACGCACCCATACTGCACAAGCTCTATTACGGCCACTTCCTGTGCCACGTGTTCCACCAGGACTACATCGTGGCCAAGGGCACCGACTGCCAGGCTTTGGAAAACGCCATGCTGCCGCTGCTCGACCGGCGCGGCGCCGAATATCCGGCCGAGCACAATGTCGGCCACCTGTATCACGCAAAGCCCGCATTGGCCGCCCATTACGAGGCGCTGGACCCGTGCAACATGTTCAATCCGGGCATTGGCCACACCTGCCGCGATGCCCACCCGCCGGCGCCCTGAACCCCGACGACGCCTGCCCCCCCGACGACGCCTGACCCGTTTTTACAGCTGATGAGACCGAACCCGTTTTCGGCAAAGGAGAAGTCATGCCCACTGTTGCCGACCAGATGGTCGAAACCCTTTACGCCGCCGGCGTTCGCCGCATCTGGGGCATTGTGGGCGACAGCCTGAACGGTTTTACCGACGCCATCCGCCGCCGCCCGAAAGGGCAGATGGAATGGCTGCATGTGCGCCACGAGGAAGTGGCCGCCTTTGCCGCCGCCGGCGAGGCCGAGACCACCGGCGCGCTGGCGGTATGCGCGGGGTCTTGCGGGCCGGGCAACCTGCACCTCATCAACGGCCTGTTCGACGCGCACCGCAGCCGGGTGCCGGTGGTAGCCATTGCCGCGCATATTCCCTCGGCCGAAATCGGCTCGGGCTATTTCCAGGAAACCCACCCCGAGGAACTGTTCCGCGAATGCTCAAGCTATTGCGAGCTGGTGTCCAACGTCTCGCAAATGCCCCGCGCGCTCGAGATCGCCATCCGCCGCTCGGTGGCCGAGCGCTGCGTGAGCGTGATCGTCATTCCCGGCGATGTGGCCTTGCAGGAGATTGCCGCCGTGCTGCCGGCCAACCCGCAGGCGCTGCTGCCCGCCCGGCCAACGCTGGTGCCCGCCCCGCAATCGGTCGAGGCGCTGGCGCAGTTGCTCAATGGCGCCAGCCGCGTGACCTTGCTGTGCGGTGGCGGCACGGCCGGCGCGCATGACGAGGTGGTGCAACTGGCAGGGCTGCTCAAAGCGCCTGTGGTGCACGCCCTGCGCGGCAAGGAGCATATCGAATACGACAATCCCTATTCGGTGGGCATGACCGGGCTTATCGGCTTTTCCTCGGGCTATTATGCGATGGGGGCCTGCGATGTGCTGCTGATGCTGGGCACCGATTTCCCCTATCGCCAGTTCTATCCCGAAAAGGCGCGGATCGCGCAGGTGGACATGCGTGCCGAGATGCTGGGCCGCCGGGCCGATCTGGAACTGGGCGTGCTAGGCGATGTGAAGGCGACGCTGGCCGCGCTGATGCCCAAGATCGCCGAGAAGCGCGAAGACGCCCATCTGCGCGCCAGCCTGGCCCATTACCGCGAGGCGCGCGCGGGACTGGACAAGCTGGCCACGGGCAAGGCTGGCGGGCGGCTGCACCCGCAGCATCTGGTGCGCGTGCTCAGCGAAAAGGCCGCCGCCAACGCCGCCTTTACCGCCGATGTTGGCTTGCCCACGGTCTGGGGCGCGCGCTATCTCGAAATGAACGGCCAGCGCTCGCTCACCGGCTCGTTCTGGCATGGCTCGATGGCCAATGCCATGCCGCAGGCCATGGGCATTCAGGCCGCCCATCCTGGCCGGCAAGTCATCTCGCTCTCGGGCGATGGCGGCTTCTCGATGCTGATGGGCGACATGCTCAGCCTGCGCCAGCTCAACCTGCCGGTAAAGGTGGTGATCTTCAACAATGGCGCGCTCGGCTTCATCGAGCTGGAGCAGAAGTCCTCGGGCTTTGTCGATTTCGGCACCGGCTTTGACAACCCCGACTTTGCCGCCATGGCCAATGCCTGCGGCATCAAGGGCATCCGCATCGAGGACCCGGCCCGGCTGGAGGAGGGCATCGCCGAGGCGCTGGCTCACCCCGGCCCGGTCATCATCGACGCGGTGGTCGAGCGCATGGAAATGGCCATGCCGCCCAAGGTGACAGCGCAAATGGCCCGCGGCTTCACGCTCTACATGCTCAAGGCCGTGATGAGCGGCCGGGGCGACGAGGTGGTCGAACTGGCGCGCGCCAACCTGCTGCGGTGAACCGGCAGGCCGGTATATCTCAGTTCGCGCGCCAGACCGTCACGCTGGGACGCTGCACCGTCTTGTGGAAGTTCAGCGCCAGCACATCGGCGGTTTCGGGCGCAAAGCGGTCATAGGCATGCTCGGGCGATATCGGATGGTTGGTATCGCCCAGCTGCACAAAGCCGGTGCCGGTATCGCGCAGGATGTCGCTCATCGCATCGGCGGGCAC
>DATMUT010000160.1:0-2457 GCA_035563755.1 Novosphingobium sp. | reverse complement strand
CTGTCCAAGAAATTCAGACGCTATGGTTATGTAATTGCGTCCGGCATCGCGCGCGGCAACCGCGGCGGCATGTACGTCGCTGGTTTTGCGCGCGCCTGCAAGGCGGATCAGCATGGGCAGGTTAATCCCGGCGATCACCTCGACCCGTCGGGCCTGCATCAGCGAAATGGCGAGGTTGGATGGCGTCCCGCCAAACAGGTCGGTCAGGATGATCGCCCCGTCGCCGGTGTCGACGTCCTTTATCGCATCTGCGATCTCGCGCCTGCGGCGTTCGACATCGTCGTTAGGACCGATGCACACCGTTGCGACATGTTCTTGCCGGCCGACCACATGCTCCATGGCGTGGACGAATTCTTCAGCAAGCTTGCCATGGGTAACCAGGATCAGGCCGATCATGCGGAAAATGCGCTCCGAAAATGAGCCCTACCCGTAATGAGTATCGATTTCATCGGGTTCGGGTTGCAATCAAAAATCATCGCGCCGCCCCACCCTCAACCAGATCGGCGGCGCGCGAGCCAAGATTGCGATGCAGCATAGTGGGCGAAAATCCCGCCTCGCGCAAGGCTGCGCCGACCTGCTCGGCCATGAATACCGACCGGTGTCTCCCTCCGGTACAGCCAAAAGCGATGTGCACATAGGCTTTGCCCTGTGCCTTGAACCGCGGCAAAACTGCCAGCAAAAGCCCGCGAATACGCGTAAAAGCGTCTTCATAAGCTGGATCGCGGCGAATAAATTCGGCGATCGGCGCGTCCTTTCCGGTCATCGGGCGCAGCACCGGGTCCCAGTGCGGATTTTCAAGAAACCGCATGTCGAACACAAAATCGGCGACCGGGGGCATGCCCCGCGAAAATCCGAAGCTGGTTACGGTGACCGTTATGCCCGGTCCCGAATCGGGGGCGAACCGCTCGCGCATCGCTTGCTGCAACTGGTTCGACGAGAAGGCGGTGGTGTTAACCACTATCTCGGCCCAGCGCCGCAGCGGCTCCATCAATTCGCGCTCGGCGGCAATGCCGCTGGCCACCGGCACGTCGCTGGCCAGCGGGTGGCGGCGGCGCGTCTCGTTATAGCGCCGCTCCAGCTCGTCGCTCGAGCAGTCGAGGAACAGCGTGCCCAGCTGGATGTCGCTGCGCCCGGCCAGGCGCTTCATCAGTTCGATCACGGTGTGCGGGTTGAAGCCGCGCGTGCGCGAATCGAAACCAATGGCCAGCGGGCCGCCCCATTCGGCCTCGTCGGGGCTGTCGATCAGCCTTTCGAGCATGCGGATGGGGAAATTGTCGATCGTCTCCCACCCCAGATCCTCGAGCACGCGCAGGGCTGTGGTCTTGCCCGCGCCCAGCACGCCAGTCACCAGCAGGACGCGGTGTGCGGCGGACGCCTTGGCGGGCGGGGTATCCGAACCGGCGCCGACCGGGGTGTTGTCGGGCGCGGGGGCGGTCGCGGGAAGGTCGGTGTCGGGGTTATCTGCGGGGGGCATGGCGCCTTAGTGGCCCTTGCCGGCGCAAAAGGAAAGAGGACAATCGGCCAAGAGCTTTGCCCTTGGCCTGCGCGAAGTATGCGTTAACCCTGACCATAGCGCTGCAGCGCCATTTCCGCGCGCAAGGGCAGCACCGGCGAGTCCGGCCACAGGCGGATGACTGGCAGCGAAACCCCCGCGATCATCTCGACGGGCGCCGTTTCGACATAGCGCGGGGCCAGCACGTCGAGCCGCAGCACCAGCGCGATGCTGGCGCTTTCGATCACGGGGCAGGGCATCAACCCCAGATTGCGCACTTCGATGAGCCCGCGCGTGGCCGGATGCGGCATGGCGATCAGCCGCCCCTCCTGCGCGCTCAGCAATACGCCATCGTCGCCCACCAGCGCCGCGCCGCGGTCGATCAGCGCCAGCGCCAGGCTCGACTTGCCAATGCCGGGCGGCCCCTCGATCAGCACGCCGCGCCCGCCAATGGCCACGCAGCCCGACTGGCGGGCGAGGGGCGGGACGCTCACTGCGCCTCTGGCCCAGGCAACTGGGCGGGCAATTCGATCACCAGCCGGGCGCCGCCACGGCCAGCCTCGGGTTCGCGCGCGGTCAGCGTGCCGTCGTGCGCTTCGATGATGGTGCGGGCAATGGCCAGGCCCAGCCCGGAATGCGCGCCAAAATCCTCGCCCGAGGGGCGCTGCGAGTGGAACCGTTCGAACACCCGCTCGCGCGCGGCGGGGGCAATGCCGGGGCCCTGATCCTGCACCTGCGCGACAACGGTGCCGTGCTCGACGCCAATGTCGACCTCGACCAGCCCGCCCGGCGGCGAGAAGGACACCGCATTGTCGAGCAGGTTGTGCAGCACCCGCTCGAGCCGCGCCGGGTCGCCCGTCACCACCGGCCGCTCGGTCCCGCGCAGGTTGACGCGCAGTCGGCAGTCGCGGTTGGCGCCGCGCCGGTCGCGCTCGCCCGCCAGCGCCATGGCCAGCGCCGAAAGG
>DATMUT010000159.1:0-3543 GCA_035563755.1 Novosphingobium sp. | reverse complement strand
GCATCAAGGCAGGCCTGCTCGGCGCCGGGATGCGGGAAAGGCACCACCCCCACGTCGAACAGCAGCGGCGCATAGGGCGCGTTATAGACGCCCCGCTCGCCCACGCTCATCGCGCCGATGGTGTCGCCATGATAGGAATGGTCCATCACCAGCACGCGGTGGCGCCGCGCACCGCGATGCACCCAGTGGCCCAGCGCCATCTTGAGCGCCACCTCGACGCAGGTTGAGCCGGAGTCGGAGAAGAACACATAGGGAAGCCGGTCGGGGCCAAGCGCATCGGCCACCATTGCCGTCAGCCCCTGCGCCACATCCTGCGCGGGCTGATGCGTCCATCCGGCAAAGATCAGCTGGTCGAGCCGCTGCGCCTGATCGGCAATGGCTGCGGCAATACGCGGGTGGCAATGGCCATGCGTCGTCACCCACCACGAGGAGATGGCGTCGATCACCCGCGCGCCATCGGCGGTGAACAGGCTGGCCCCCTGCGCATGGGTGACAAGCGGGATCGGTTCGCCAAGGCCATGCTGGGTAAAGGGGTGCCAGATGGGGCTGCGCTGGCCGGTTTGCACGCTCACAGCAGGCCCTCCAGGTCGAAATGGGCGTCGAATGCCGCCGCCAGCGCCGCCGGCGACAGGTCGGGCAGGATGGGCAGGCGCCCCAGTACCCGCACGCCGCCGAGATCGGCGATCACGCGCTGGTTCTCCTCATGCGCCTCGCCCACGAAGGCAAGGCCGGCGATGGCCACCCCGCGCGCGCGCAGCGCCTCGATCGAGAGCAGCGTGTGGTTGATCGTGCCCAGCGACGTGCGCGCCACCAGCACCACCGACAGCCCCCAGCGCGCGAACTGGTCGGCATAAAGCAGGTTGGGCGCACCATCGGCGGCCACCGACAAAGGCACCAGCGCGCCGCCGGCCCCCTCGACCACCAGCGGCCCCTCGCCCTCGGGCAAGGCCAGCCGCGCCGGGTCGATCGTCACGCCATCGATGCGCGCGGCCAGATGCGGGCTGGCCGGGGTGATCAGGCTATAGGCTTCGGGGTGAACGCGCACATCGGGCGCCAGGCGGGCGACAAAGGCGCTGTCGCTCTCCTCCTCGATGCCGGCCTGCACCGGCTTCCAGTAGCGGGCCACGCCATGCGCGCGGGCCAGCGCCCCCACCAGCGCGGCCGAAAACACCGTCTTGCCGATGCCGGTGTCGGTGCCGGTGACGATCAGGCCCTTCATGCCAGAATCTCCTGCAATACGGCGGCCAGCCGGGCAATCTCGGCCTCGGCCGCGTTCAGCGTGATGACAATGCGCAGCCGCGCGGTGCCTTCGGGCACGGTGGGTGGGCGAATGCCGCGCACGTCAAAGCCGGCCTGCTGCGCGCGGGCGGCCACATCCATGGTCCGCGTATCGGCGCCCAGCACCAGCGGCATGATGGGCGAGCCGTGGCACTGCGCCCCCAGCGGCCCCAGCAGCAGCCCTGCGCGGGCGATGCGCATCATCAACTGCGCGCGCAGATCGTCGGCCCCGGCGCACAGGCGCAGCGCCGCGCGGGCAATGGCCGCCGCCAGCGGCGAGGGCGCGGTCGAGAAGATGAAGCCGCGCGCCCGGTTCACCAGAAAGGCGCGCATGACCGCAGGGCCGCACAGCAGCGCCCCCTCGCAGCCCAGCGCCTTGCCCAGCGTGTGCAGGGTCATCACATGATCGCCCCGCTGCGGCAGGCTGGCCACCAGCCCGCGCCCGCCCGGCCCGAACACGCCGGTGGCATGCGCCTCGTCGACCACCAGCACCGCGCCGGTTGCCCGCGCCAGCGCGTCGAGCCCTTCCAGCGGGGCGCAATCGCCATCCATCGAATAGAGCGATTCGACCAGGATCCAGGGCGTGCCGGTGCCCCCTTCGGCGCGCCAGCGGGCAATGGCATCGGCAAAGGCGGCCACATCGTTATGCGCCACCAATTGCCATGGCGCGCGCGTCAGGCGCAGCCCTTCGTGGCAACTGGCGTGGATCAGCTCGTCGGCAAAGATGCGGTCGCCGCGCTGGGGCATGGTGGCCACCAGCGCCGAATTGGCGGTAAAGCCGGTGGGCAGGAACAGCGCCGCCTCGGCCCCAAAGAAAGCGGCCGCCTCGGCCTCGAGCGCCTCGTGCTCGTCATGGTTGCCGCGCAGCAGCCGCGAGCCGCCCGACCCAACCGGCACCCCGCGCGCGATCGCCTCGCGCGCGGCATCGGCCAGAACGCCGCTGTCGGCCAGGCCAAGGTAATCGTTCGAGGCAAAATCGACGCCCCGCCGGGGCGCCAACGCACGCAACCGCCCCATCTGCGCCAGCCGGTCCAGATCGGCCTGCTGCGCGGCAAACAGGCCCGCGCTCATCCCCGCGCCCCGAACAGCGCCGAACCAACCCGGATATGCGTGGCCCCAAGCAGGATCGCCGTCTCGAAATCGCCGCTCATGCCCATAGAGCGGCCGGGCAGGCCATTGTCGCGCGCCAACTTGTCGAGCAGGGCGAAGAAGGGGGCGGCCTCGATGTCGGCGGGCGGCACGCACATCAGGCCCACCACCGGCACGTCGGCCTCGCGCGCCTGCGCCAGCAGGGCGGGCAGCTCGGCAATGGCACAGCCGCCCTTCTGCACCTCGGCGCCAATGTTGACCTGCACGAAACAGTCGACCCGCTTGCCGGCCTTGTCCATCGCCTTTCCCAGCGCGCTAACCAGCGAGGGCCGGTCGAGCGAGTGAATGCAGTCGAACAGGGCCACCGCCTCCTCGGCCTTGTTCGACTGCAACTGGCCCACCAGATGCAGGGCGATGTCGGGCGTGCGCTCGATCAGTTCGGGCCATTTGGCGGCCGCCTCCTGCACGCGGTTCTCGCCAAACACGCGCTGGCCGGCGGCAATCAGCGGGGCGATGGCGGGGGCCTCGTGCGTTTTCGAAACGGCGACCAGCGTGACCGGGTCGCTTCGGCGGGCGACCTTGGCGGCAGTGTCCATGCGCTGGTGGATGTCGGCCAGAAGGGCGGCGGCGTGCAAGGTGGCTGCGTGATCCATGGCGCGGTGCTATAGCGCCACCATGCCCGAGCGCCACCCCAGAATGCCCAGACACATGCCCACATCCATGCCCCTGCCCAGCCTGTGGCTGATCAGCGATGCGCGCAACGATGCCCGGCTCGATGGCCTCGTCGCGCGGATGGGCGGGGGCCTGCGCATGGGGCTGATCTATCGCCACTACCATTTGCCGCCCGCGGCCCGGCGCGCGCGCTTTGCCGTGCTGGCGCGGGCCGCGCGGGCGCGCGCAATGCCGGTGGTGCTGGCCGGCCCGATGGCGCAGGCGCGGCGCTGGGGGGCCGATGGCGCCTATGGTGCGGCGGCCACCATCGGGCCGGGGGCGGCGGGGTTGCGGCTGGTCACGGCCCATGGCTTGCGCGAGCTCGCGCTGGCGCGGCGCGCGCGGGCCGATCTGGTGCTGCTCTCGCCGGTGTGGCCCACGCGCAGCCATCCGGGGGGCAAGGTGCTGGGCCTTTTGCGCTTTGCGCTGATGGCGCGGCGGGCGGCGGTGCCGGTGATCGCTCTG
>DATMUT010000158.1:0-10274 GCA_035563755.1 Novosphingobium sp. | reverse complement strand
AGCAGGCTGGCACGAGCCGGGCGCCTGCCGTCATTCCCTGCCGGGGCTGGCTGCCAGAGTGGCCGCGATCTGCTCTGCGGCCTCGCTTGCCTCGGTGATCAGTTCACGCAGCGCCTTGGCGGTGTCGGCCAGAAGGCCGTCGGTGACCGGGCGCTCGCCATTGATGAAGCGGCGCACGGCCCGCTCGTCGATCTTGAGGCGGCGCGAATAGGCGGTGAGCCCGCCGAAAAGCTGCACATAGTAGGCGAAGTGATGCTGTCTGTCTTCCATCCGGCCCTCATAGGCCATCCTGCGGCCCAGGCAATCCGGCGGGTTTCGCGGCGCAAATTCGAGCGGACGAATAGAAGGGGAATTTTCAAACGATTGGAAAACGAGTACGGGGACGCGCAGAAATCTGCCATTGAGAGAAAAGTCCATGTTTTCCGGTTCCATTCCCGCTCTGGTCACGCCTTTCCGCGACGGGGCGTTCGACGAGGCGACGTTTCGCCGGCTGGTCGACTGGCAGATCGAGAACGGCTCGAGCGCGCTGGTCCCTTGCGGCACCACCGGCGAGAATTCGACCCTGTCGAATGCCGAACATCACCGCGTGATCGAGGTGTGCATCGAGCAGGCCGCCGGGCGCGTGCCGGTCATTGCCGGTTGCGGCAGCAATGACACGCAGAATGCGCTGCTTCACATGACTTTCTCGAAGAAGTGCGGCGCGGCTGCTGCCCTGCTGGTGGCGCCCTATTACAACCGCCCCTCGCAGGAAGGGCTGCTGGCGCATTTCTCGTATCTGGCCGAGAAGATCGACCTGCCGATGGTGCTGTATAACGTGCCTGCCCGCACGGTGACCGACATCAAGCCGGAGACGGTGATCGAACTGGCCCGCCGTTTTCCCGACAAGATCGTGGCGATCAAGGATGCCAGCGGTGACCTGAGCCGGGTGACCGACCACCGCATGGGCATTGGCAAGGCTTTCTGCCAGCTTTCGGGCGATGATGAGCTGGCGCTGCCTTTCTATGCGGCGGGCGGCGTGGGCTGCATTTCGGTGACGGCCAATGTCGCGCCGCGCCTGTGCGCCGATTTCCAGGCGGCCTGCGCGGCGGGCGATCTGGCCGAGGCGCGGCGGTTGAACGATGTGCTCTATCCGCTGCACTACGCCATGTTCGAGGATGCCAGCCCGGCGCCGGTCAAGTATGCCCTTTCGCGCGTGTTCGAGGGCTTTCCCGAGGAACTGCGCCTGCCGCTGGTGACGGCCAATGCCGGCGCCAAGGCGGCTGTGGATGCGGCTTTGGTCAACGCTGGTCTGGTGTGAAACCGAAAGGGGGGCGGGCCAGCGCCTGCCTCCTTTTACACACTTGTGTAACTGTCTGTATATGATACCATCCGCGTCAAGGCCGGGCGAGTTGCGCCGGCTGCTGACAGGAGCGGATGATGGCAACGATTGCCCCCGAAACACGATACGACCCCATTGAGGACAGCGTGCGCCAGGCGCCCGCGCTGATCCGCTATCTGGCGCCGGGCAATTTCGTGACGCGGCGCTATGTGCGCGCCGGCGCCGAGATCAACACGGGCGACTATGCCGATTACGCGTGCGTGGTGCGCGACGGCATGCCCATGCGCGACCACTTCCGTTTCGACACGCATGGCTTCGTGCTGGGCAAGGGCGCGACGGCGGTGACCGATTTCTGGGATCGCGCCGAGGTCGAGGCGACCTATCACGACGAGGCAGCCGAGATCATCAAGCGCCTGACCGGGGCCGACCGGGTGGCAACGCAGGGCTGGATGATCCGCACCAGCGCCGACCTGTCCTCGCGCGCGCAGGAGAAGACGGAAGGCTATCAACATGCCGGCGGCATTCAGCCCCCGGCGGGCGAGGCGCATGTCGATTACAACACGAATACCGCGCACAAGGCCGCAGCGCGCATGCACGAGCAGAAGTTCGGTTCGGCGGGCGGCTACAGCCGGTTCATCTGTGTGTCGCTGTGGCGCACCTTCTCGCCCGGCCCTCAGGACTGGCCGCTGGCGGTGTGCGACGGGCGCAGCGTGCGCGACGAGGAGGGCTTTTCGAACACGCTTTTCGTGGTCGACGAGTTCCCGGTGGGCGAGGCGCTGACCGCTCCGGTCGAGGGCGAGGAGGATATGATCGCCGCCTACATCTTCAACCACAGCCCGGCGCATCGCTGGTGGTACTTCAGCAATATGGTCAAGGATGATGTGCTGCTGTTCAAGTTCCACGACAGCGATCATGGCAAGACCTGGCGCTGCCCGCACACCGCCTTTCACGACACGAGCTTGCCGGGCGCGCAAACGCGATCGAGCATCGAGTTGCGCGCGGTTGCCTATTTCGACTGAGCAGGGCGGCCAGCAGAGGGGAAGGGGAGCGCCTGCGCTCCCCTTTTTTTCTGGGTCAGGGCCTGGGAGAAAATGGTTAACGCGAGAGGGCGGTGATTGCCGACCCCGATCGACCTGGCGCCAGTTGGCCGAGCCATATTGCCATGTAACCGCCTGCAGACTCGCGCGGGCCGTGCGAGGGAAGGAGAGTCGGCCAGGATCGCTTCTTGAAGGCTTCATCACACGTTTGCGGGATGCGCCGGAATCGAACCATTTTTGAGCTTTTCGGATGAAATATAGCGCGTTGTCCAAATCCTTTTGGATAATTGGCACCATCGTGGTGAAATTAGTATTAAATTCGGTAAAAGTCCTTGATTTTCCTTCGAGAATGACCTTGCCCTAGTGGCATGGACGAGTTGGCTTTCACAGTTAATGACCAGCGGCGGAACCGCAATTATACGCAAACCCACCGCAGCATGATCGAGCAGGCGGTCGATTTGATCGCGAGGGATGGTGTTGATGCCCTCTCGGTTGCTGCCCTTGCGCGCGAAGCGGGCATGAACCGCTCGACGGTCTATTACCATTTTGAAAGCCGCGAGGCCTTGCTGGCCGAGGTCAAGGCCTGGTCGCGCGATCAGCTGGCAATGGGGTTCCACAACGTTGTGGAACGGCGCCAGAGGGCTGACGGGATCGTCGAATTCGTGCTGGGCAACCCCGAGATCGTCAAATTGTGGATCGATGACTTTGTCGCGCCGGGCGACATCCGCGACCGCTATCCGCAGTGGGACGAGATGGTCGCGCGCATCGACCGCACCATGCGCGACCTGTTCCCCAAGGCCGATGCCGACGCCGAGGTGTGGGGCGTCATGCTGCTGACCGCATCGCTGATCGCGCCGCGCGTGTTCAAGAATTCGGTCAGCCCGGGGGAAAGCGACGAACGGATTGTCGAGCGCTTTGGCCGCGAGCAGCAGTTGCTGATGTCGCTCGATCTGTACCGCCCGGTGGAATAAGGGGCGCCGGGCAGGTCAGCGATGGCGGGATCGGCCCGGATTGAGCGCCTCTCGGGCGTAGGTGGCCGGGGCGATTGCGGGCAATGTCAGGGCGCGTTTGCCTGAAGCTGCGCACTGGCCTCGGTCGATCACCCGGTTGCGCCCCTGCGCCTTGGCTGCATACAGCGCGGTATCGGCTTGCCGGTACAGGAAATGCCATTGCTCGGTGTCGGTTGCCGGGCCTTCGGCAACCCCGATGCTGATCGTCATGCTGACGCGCCCGGTGAAGCGCTTGGCGCGCACATCGGCCAGCACGGCCAGCGCGGTGGCCGCGGGCATATCGCTGGCGGGGGCCAGCAGGGCGAATTCCTCGCCGCCCAGCCTTGCCACAAGCCCGGATGGGCCAGCCCTTGCCGCCAGCATTTCGCCGAGCTCGCACAGGACCCGGTCGCCTGTGTCGTGGCCCAGGGTGTCGTTGATCTGCTTGAAGTGGTCGATGTCGATCAGCAATATGCGCCAGTGGCAAGCAAGCCCTTGCACCGGCTCGCGGGCCTGTATCCGCTCGAGCAGGGCGCGCCGGTTCAGCAGTCCGGTCAGCGGATCGATGTCGGCCAGGCGGCGGGCCAGTTGTTCCTCGGCGCGGGCGGTGTCGCGCTCGCGGGCGATGCGCTTGATGCGCAGGGCCATCGCCAGCGCGCTCAGCAGCGCCTCGATGCTCATGGCCAGCACTGTCGAATGCGCGATCAGCGCGTCGAAGGCGATGAGGTCGAGGGCCTGAAGGATGCGCAGGGCCGACATGGCCGCAGGCGCTGCCCAGGCCAGCAGCAGAACGCGCGCAGCTTCCGATCCGCGCCGCACGCCCGCAACCGCAATGGCGGTGGCCACGATGGGCACGGGCACGAAAGCGTAGACGTAGAACCGGTCGAACAGGGGCGCGGTGACCGGGCTGGCCAGCAGCATCGCGAGCGATGCGCCAAGCAGGCTGAAGCGGCACAGGCGGGCAACGATCCGCACCGCCTCCGGCACGGCCTCGGGCTCGATGAACTGCACGAAGAAGCGGATCGCCAGCGCTGCTGTCATGCCCAGTGTGGCATAGGCCACGCGTATCCGGTTGAGGATGTCATCGTCGGGCATGAACAGCGACCAAGCGCCGCTATAGGCAAATGCATAGGCGATCATGGCGCCCAGCATCAGGCAGTAGGTGAACTGGAAATCCTCGCGAATTTGCAGCCAGATCATGAGATTGTAGATGAGCAGCGCCACGCACAGGCCAACAAAACCGGAATAAAATGCGGTTTCGAGCATTTCGGCCCGGTCGCCTTCGCCATCCGAGACAAGGGCGGGGGCGTGCAAGACTTCGGTGCCATTGATGGCCCCTTCGATGCGCAGCAGCACAACGGTTGGCCGCGCGGGCGTGGCCAGGGTTGCCGGGCCCAGCAGGTCGAGCGGAATCTCGACCCCGGCGCCAATGCGGGTGAAGCGCGAGATGGCCCGGTTATCGAGATGCAGCATGCCGGTCGAGCCATCGGCGCGCAGGACGTGCAATTGCGTGTCGGACTGCCAGATGGGGAGGAAGAAGAAATGGTCGCGAATCTCGGTGTCTTCGCTGTCACCGGCTTCCTTGGTCGAACTGTCATCGCCGGTCAGCGCGCTGGTGATGAGGCGCCCGTTGCTGACGCCCGATCGCAGGTCCAGGCCTGACAGGTCGTAACGCAGCCAATAGTTGCCCGGACCAAAGGTGGCCTGCTCGTGCGTGCAGTCGAAGGCGGATGGCGATCGCAGCAGATCGACCGGGCGATCGGCGGGCAGGGCGCGTTTGATGCAGGCGTGAAGCGGCAGCCCCGCGGCCGCCGCGCGGGAATGATGCCGGGCATCGGGCGCAGGGCCTGATGCCGCAGCCGGCGCCGCGCCATGCGCCACGCCTGCCCCCGCAAAAAGGAGCAGCGCCAGCAGCGCCCGCAAATACGTGTTGAGCCGCAGCATCCCCATTGCTGCCGGCCGCCAGTCAGATCCCCGCATAGGCTCCCTTCTCTGACTCGCCCGGTAGCCGGATATGGATAACAAATCCCTTCGCTATGGTGATTTGTTGCAGGATATGGCGCGAATATCAGTTGTGTATCTGGTAAATTGCAGCCGTGATGCTGTATTGCATCGGTGGCGGCATGGGCAGCCGTTTTGCCCCCGCCAAAACGCGATGAGCCGAGTGAAGCCGTCTTGCTTGCCTCCTCTCGTTTCGCTTGGCGTTCACCGCGCCGCTGGTTATAGGCCGCATATGGCCCAGACTTCGCTTCGCAATTCGCCGCTCAAGCTTGTTCTTCTTGCCAGTGCCACCGTGGCTGTGGCGCTTACCTCGGGTTGCGCCGGGCGGGGGGGGAAGCCCAAGGATACCGCCTATGTCGCGCGCGACGTTGAGTCGCTTTATCTCGAGGCGAAGAAGCGCCAGGATCTGGGCGAGGACAAGACGGCTGCGGCCCTGTTCGATGAGGTCGAGCGCCAGCACCCCTACAGCCCCTGGGCGCGCCGCGCCCAGTTGATGAGCGCCTTTTCCTATTACTCGGCGCGCGACTATGCCAAGTCGATCCAGTCGGCGCAGCGCTTCCTCTCGATCCACCCGGGCAACAAGGATGCGTCCTACGCCTATTACCTGATCGCCCTGTGCTATTACGAGCAGATCAACGACGTGAGCCGCGACCAGAAGGTCACCGTGCAGGCGCTCTCGGCGCTGAACGATGTGGTGCGTCGCTATCCCGAAACGCGCTATGCCATCGATGCCCGCCTCAAGATCGATCTGGTGAATGACCATCTGGCCGGCAAGGAAATGGACATTGGCCGCTATTACGAGCGTGCCGGCCGCTGGCTTGCCGCCGACATCCGTTTCCGCAACGTGATCGACCGCTATCAGACCACCAGCCACACGGCCGAGGCGCTGTTCCGCCTGGTCGAGGCGAACCTGTCGCTGGGCCTGCCGGCCGAGGCGCAGAAATATGCCGCCGTGCTGGGCGCCAACTATCCGGGCAGCGAGTGGTACGAGCGTGCCTATGCGCTGATGAAGCGTCACGCGCCCAACCAGATGGCGGTCTGAGGCAAGTCGGTCCGAGGTAGGGCGAGCAGGGGGCGGGAAAATCGGCCCGGGGCATAACCGGCGTTTTTTCTACCCCCGCAATTGACATTTAGGGTTTTCGGGCGCGATATGCCCCGCGAAGGGCAGGGCCACATGCTGCTGCCCCGGCGACAATGCTTTCCCAGAAAACCCGTTATACAATTCGCGCGCTTCAGCATCTGGCCGACCGGTATCGGCAAGGGCCGATCCGCCTCGACGCGATTGCCGAGGCGCAGAACATTCCGCGCAAGTTTCTCACCGTGATCCTGTCGGAAATGGTGCGCGAAGGCGTGGTCATTTCGCACCGCGGGCGCGAGGGGGGCTATGAACTGGCCCTGCCGCCGGTCGACATCCGCTATGGCGACATCATCCGTCTCACGCGCGGCTCGCTGGCGCTCACGCCTTGCGCCAGTCGCTATGCGCACGAGCATTGCGCCAACTGCCTGCCCGAGGCCGAGTGCCGTTTGCGCGGGCTGATGCTGGCGCTGCGCGACGAGATGGCGGCCATGCTCGACCGGCTGACGCTGGCCGATCCGATCGAGGTCGAGCCGCCCTTTGCCGAGGCGCCCGAGGAATTGCCGCCACAGGCCGCGAACGGATAAGCTTTTCATGGCTGTGGGATGTGGACGGGGCGGCTTTCTTGCACTAGAACGCTCCGTGAACATGCAGGGCCATTCATGCTGACACATCTGGCGATCCGCAACATCGTGCTGATCGAGGCGCTCGACCTCGATTTCGACGGTGGACTTGGCGTGCTGACGGGCGAGACGGGGGCGGGCAAGTCGATTTTGCTCGACGCGCTGGGGCTGGTGCTGGGCGCGCGGGCCGATGGCGGCCTGATTCGCGCGGGCGAGCCGGCGGCCAGTGTTATCGCCAGCTTCGACATGGGCGCGCTGCCGGCGCAAGTGGCCGAGATGCTGGGCGATGCCGGTGTCGACGTCGAGCCGGGCGAGCCGTTGCTGATCCGCCGCCAGCTGAAAGTGGATGGCGGGTCGCGCGCCTTTATCAACGATCAGCCGGTGGGGGTGGCGCTGCTGCGCGACCTGTCGCCGTTTCTGGTCGAGATCCACGGGCAGCACGACGATCGCGGGCTGGTGAACCCGCGCGGGCATCGGGCCTTGCTCGACCGTTATGCGCGGGTGGATTCGGGGGCCATCGAGGCGGCGTGGAAAGCTTGGCGCCTGGCGCAGGAAAGGCTGGAGCGCCAGAAGCTGGCCATTGCCCGCGCGGCCGAGGACCGCGACCTGTTGCTGGCGCATGTGGGCGAACTGGCCGCGCTGGCCCCGCAGCCGGGCGAGGAGGAGGAACTGGCCGGCGAGCGCGCGACCATGCAGAAGGGCGAGCGGCTGGCGGGCGATCTGTCGGATCTGCAGCATTTGTGGGCCGGGTCCGATTCGGTGCTGGCCAGCATGCGCGCCGCTGCGCGCCGGCTCGACCGGATTGCGGGCGAACACCCGTTGCTCGAAGAAGCGCTGGCGGCGCTGGACCGCGCGGTGATCGAGGCGGGCGAGGCCGAGGACAAGCTGAACGCGGCCGCCGATGCGCTGGCCTTCGACCCGCTTGCGCTCGACCGGGTGGAGACGCGCCTGTTCGAACTGCGCGCGGCAGCTCGCAAACATGCTTGCGCGGTCGAGGATTTGCCCGAGCGGATGCGCGAGATGCGCGAAAGTTTGAACGCCATCGAGGGCGGCGAGGCGGAAGTGGCAGCGCTCGAACTGGCCGCAAGTGCGCGGGCGGGCGACTATGCCCGGCTGGCCGAGGCTGCGAGCAAGGCGCGTGCCGAGGCGGCGGGCCGGCTCGACGCGGCGGTCAAGGCCGAGCTGGCGCCGCTCAAGCTGGACGCGGCGCGCTTCCGCACCGAGGTGACGCCTTTGCCTCAGGAGCAGTGGGGCGCGGGCGGCATGGACCGGGTCGAATTCATGATTGCCACGAATCCGGGCGCCGATTTCGCGCCTTTGGCCAAGATCGCCTCGGGCGGCGAATTGTCGCGCTTTATCCTCGCGCTCAAGGTGGCGCTGGCCGAGGAAGGCGGGGCCGCGACGATGATCTTCGACGAGATCGACCGGGGCGTGGGCGGCGCGGTGGCCAGCGCGATTGGCGACCGGCTGTCGCGTTTGGCCGGCGGGAATGGCGGGGGCGGGCAATTGCTGGCCGTCACCCACAGCCCGCAGGTGGCTGCGCGCGGGCGTCAGCACTACTTCATTGCGAAGTCGAGCGATGGCACGGTGACGCGCACCGGCGTTGTGCAACTGGATGCCGATGGGCGCCGGCACGAGATTGCGCGCATGTTGTCGGGCGCCGAAATCACGCCCGAGGCGCGCGCGCAGGCCGAGCGGTTGCTCGAAGGGGTATAGCGCGCGCTCACGGCTTTCCTACTGCGGGCAATTCGCGGTAAGGGCAGCCCATGACCGATAGCCCCAAGACGCCCAGCCTGCTTGACGCGCTTTCCGAAGCGGATGTTGCGAATGAATTGATGCGCCTGTCTCGCCAGATCAAGCGGGCGAACAAGGCCTATCACCTGATGGACGCACCCGAGATACCGGACGCCGATTACGACGCGCTGGTGCGCCGCAATGCCGAGCTGGAGGCGGCCTATCCGCATTTGGTCCGCCCTGATTCGCCCTCGCGCGCGGTGGGGCACGAGGTGTCGGCCTCGCCGCTGTCCAAGGTGACGCACGAGGTTCGCATGATGAGCCTCGACAATGCCTTCACCGATGTCGAGGTGGCTGAATTCGCGACCCGCGTGCGCCGCTTCCTGTCGCTGCCGCACGACAGCGGCGTGACCATGACCGCCGAGGACAAGATCGACGGCCTCTCGTGCAGCCTGCGCTATGAGAATGGCGTGCTGGTGCGCGCGGCCACGCGCGGCGACGGGCAGGTGGGCGAGGATGTGACCGCCAATGTCGCCCATATTCCCGACATCGCCCAGCGCCTGTCGGGCGAGGATGTGCCGGCCGTGTTCGAGATTCGCGGCGAGGTCTATATGGAGCGGGACGCCTTTGCCGCGCTGAATGCCGCGCAGGAAGAGAAGGGCGAGAAGCTGTTTGCCAACCCGCGCAACGCGGCGGCCGGCTCGCTGCGGCAGAAGGATGCCAGGGTGACGGCCGCGCGGCCGCTGCGCTTTCTGGCGCATGGCTGGGGCGCGGCCAGCGCGGTGCCGGCCGCAACGCAATATGAGATGATGCAGACCATCGCCCGCTGGGGGCTGCCGGTGTCGCCCCGGCTGGTGCGATGCGCCTCGGTCGAGGAGATGGTGGCGCATTACCGGGCGATTGCCGCAGCCCGCAGCGGCCTGCCGTATGAGATCGACGGGGTGGTCTACAAGGTCGATAGTCTGGAGTGGCAGGAGCGGCTGGGCTTTGTGGCCAAGGCGCCGCGCTGGGCGATCGCGCACAAGTTCCCGGCCGAGCGCGCCGAAACGACGGTCGAGGCGATCGACATTCAGGTGGGCCGCACGGGCAAGCTGACGCCGGTGGGGCGCCTGGCGCCGGTGCTGGTGGGCGGCGTGACGGTGACCAATGTGACGCTGCACAACCGCGACGAGATTGCCCGGCTGGGCGTGCGTGTGGGCGACAGGGTGGTTATTCAGCGCGCGGGCGACGTGATCCCGCAGATTGTCGAGAACCTGAGCCGCGAGGACGAGCGCGCGCCCTTTCCTTTCCCCGACCATTGCCCCGAATGCGGCAGCGAGGCGATTGCCGAGGAGGGCGAGGTGGATGTGCGCTGCATGGGCGGGCTGGTGTGCCCGGCCCAGCGCACTGAGCGGCTCAAGCATTTCGTCAGCCGGGCAGCGCTCGACATCGAGGGGCTGGGCGAGAAGACGATCGAGGAGTTTTTCGGGCTGGGCTGGCTGGAAAGCCCGGCCGACA
>DATMUT010000157.1:0-8486 GCA_035563755.1 Novosphingobium sp. | reverse complement strand
CCGCGCCCTCGTCGGCCACAATGTCGACGCCGTCGTGCGGGTCACCGCCCTCGCGCGGGGCAAAGCCGCGTCGCACCGGCCCGGCCAGCGGCGGGACCAGCCGCGGCGGGCTGTTCTCGTCGGTATCGGGCGTGTCGGTGTCGGCGTGCGCAGGGCTGGTCCTGGCGGGGTTGGCGGCGGCGACCGGGGGGCGGCCCGAGGTCGGGCTGTTGTCGGCGCTGTCTGAGTCTGCCTCGGCGCTGGCAGGCTTGCCCTCGGGCTTGGGGCGGGGCGCGGGGGCCTTGGCCGCAGCATCAGGCTTCATCATGCTGGGGATCAGCAACGTCTGCCCCGGCTTGAGCACCGAATCGGGTTTAAGCCCATTGGCCACGGTGATCGAGGACAGCGGCACGCCATAGCGATAGGCGATGTCGAAGCCGGTTTCGCCAGCCTTGACGATATGGTGTCGGGTGCGTGGCAAAAACAGCTTCTGGCCGCTGCGCAGGGCGTAAGGCTCGACCAGATGGTTGGCCTCGATGATGAGGATGCGCGGCACCTTGGCGCGCTGCGCGATGCCGCCCAGCGTTTCGCCCGGCCGCACCAGGTGCTCGGTCTCATCCTCGGGCGAGGGGGCGTCCTGAGCGGGCTTGGAGGTGGGCTTGGGGGCGGGTTTGGCCGGTTTGTCGGCGGTGTCCTGCCGTTTGGCTGGCGCCGCGTGCACACCGGCCGGCGCGGCCATCGCCCCGGCCAGCAGCGCTGCCACCAAGGCTACGCGCAGGGCGCCATCCTGCCTCATGCCTCGAACCGCCCCTTCAGCATGGCAAGCGATGCCTCGTGCGTCAGGTCAAGCTGCAAGGGCGTGACCGAGATGAACCCGTCGGCAATCGCCTCGAGGTCGGTCTGGTGGCCCAGCGTATGCTCGATGCCGTGCAGGCCGAACCAGAAATACTTGTAGCCACGCGGGTCGGTGCTCTCGACCACCGAGCCGCGCGCATAGTCGTGAAAGCCCTGACGCACCACGCGAATACCCTGAACCTGCCCACCGGCCACCGGCGGGAAGTTTATATTCACCAGCGTGCGCGGCGCAAACGGCGCATCGATCAGCGGTCGCAAAACCTTCTCGCCCCACCGCTCGGCCGCGTCGAACGAGACGGCATCGCCCACGCCTTCCTTGGCATAGACCTGGCTGAGCGCGATCGACGGGATGCCCGCCAGCGTGCCTTCCATGGCTGCCGACACGGTGCCGCTGTAAGTCACGTCATCGCCCAGATTGGCGCCCCGGTTCACCCCCGACAGGATGAGGTCGGGCGCCTCGGGCAGCACCTTGCGCAGCGCCATCGTCACCGAATCGGTGGGCGTGCCCGTGACCGAGAAGCGGCGCTCGCCATGCTGGCGCAGGCGCACAGGGCGCGTGAGCGTGAGCGAATGGCCCGCGCCCGACTGCTCCTCGGAAGGCGCGCAGATCCAGATGTCGTCCGAGAGGGTGCGGGCGATCCGCTCCAGCACCTCAAGGCCCGGGGCGTGAATGCCATCATCGTTGGTCAGCAGGATACGCATGGAGTTCGCTTTCGATTTGTGGGCGCGGGGCTCAGGCCGGGCGGATCGCGTCCAGCCCGCCCATCCACGGGCGCAGCGCCTCGGGGATCGTCACGCTGCCATCGGCGTTCTGGTAATTTTCGAGCACAGCCACCAGCGTGCGCCCCACCGCCAGCCCCGAACCATTGAGCGTATGGGCAAAGCGGGTCTGCTTCTGCCCCTCGGGCCGGTAGCGGGCGTTCATGCGCCGCGCCTGGAAATCGCCGCAGTTCGAGCAGGACGAGATCTCGCGATACTTGCCCTGGCCCGGCAGCCACACTTCCAGATCGTAGGTCTTTTTGGCCGAGAAGCCCATGTCGCCCGAGCACAGCAGCATCCGCCGATAGGGCAGGCCCAGCGTCTCGAGGATATATTCGGCCGCCTGCGTCATGCGCTCATGCTCGGCCTCCGAGGTTTCGGCGGTGGTGATGCTCACCATCTCGACCTTGTCGAACTGGTGCTGGCGGATGAGGCCGCGCGTGTCCTTGCCGGCAGCCCCCGCCTCGCTGCGGAAGCAGGGCGTGAGCGCGGTGAAACGCAGCGGCGCCTTTTCCAGATCAAGGATCTGCTCGCGCGCAAGGTTGGTCAGGCTCACCTCGGCGGTGGGGATCAGCCAGCGGCCGTCGGTGGTGCGGAACAGGTCCTCGGCGAATTTGGGCAGCTGCGCGGTGCCAAACACCGCCTCGTCGCGCACCAGCACCGGCGGGGCAACTTCCTCGTAGCCAAAGCGGGTGGTGTGCGTGTCGAGCATGAACTGCCCCAGCGCGCGCGACAGGCGCGCCACAGGCCCGCGCAGATAGGCAAAGCGCGCGCCCGACACATTCTGCGCGCTCTCGAAATCGAGGCCCAGCGGCGCGCCGATGTCGAAATGCTCGCGCATGGCGTTCTCGGTGCGCGGGGCGCCCCAGCGCTTCACCTCGACGTTCTCGTCCTCGTCGGCGCCCTGCGGCACGTCGGCCTCGGGCAGGTTGGGCAGGGCGGCCAGCAGCGCGCTCACCGCCTCGACAGCGTCTTTCTGCTCGACCTCGAGCGCGGGGATGCTCTCTTTCAGCGTGGCCACGCGGGCCATCAGTTCGGCAGCGCGCGCCTCGTCCTTCTGGGCCTTGGCCTGGCCGATCGCCTTGGAGGCCTCGTTCCGCTCGGCCAGCAGGTCCTGCAGCCGTGTTTGCAAACCGCGCGATCGCTCATCCGCGCTCAAAATCTCGGCCGATTGCGCTGCCAGCCCCCGCCGGGCCAGGCCGGCGTCGAAGGCTGCGGGATTCTCGCGGATGAGTTTGATATCGTGCATACCCAAGGCGGGTATTGCCGCCCCCGCGCGCGGTCAAGCCTTTGCTTGATCTGCAGCAGGGCGCGGGGCCATTGCGGCGCTATTGCATCCGCTTGCGATGCGTTTCGGGCACTCAGCGCTTGCGGCGGCGATTGCCCGTGGTCAGCGATTCGGGGCCGAAAGTCATCACGGTCAGCAATCGCTCGAAGTCGATGGGGGAAATCAACCTTTCGAACTGGAAGCCGGCGCGCTCATCAAGCACCCAGGCCAGAAACGCCTCGATCTGGCCCAGTACCGGCAGCCGGATCAGCAAGCGGTCGCCCCGGTCGATGGTCCAGGGGGCAACGCCCATAAAGCCTTGTCGCGAAATGTTGGCAATTTCAAAAGACAGGGTCGTGCCGTCGCGGGTTTCTCCTTCGGTGCGGAACTGGACTTTGTGGCGTTGGTCGACACGGCGTTCGCCGGCCGGCAAGCGACTGGTCAGGGGCATTTGGTGGCTCCTCTGCAATCGCGCCCGGCTTCATAGGGGGGGCAAAGGGGCGCTTGCGATGGACCGTTATGCCCTGATTTCCGCAAATCGGGGTTACGTACTTTCCTAAATGACAGTTAACGATTTGGTGAGGGCGCCGACGGCGCGCAAAAGCGGTTATCTGCGCGCTCGTTCAGCATTGTGTCGCCTTTAAAACAGTGCGTCGTCAAACAAATCGTCATCGTCTCCAGACGAGGGCGCCTCGGTGGCTGTGCCAGCGGTGGGCAAGGCGGTCATCCCGGCGAGCAGATGCCGGTTGTGCACATTGCGCTCGCTGCTCATCGTGTACATGCGCGCGATGTCGGCCATCAGCGTGCTGGCCGGGTGCGCTGCGTCAACATCATGCGGTTCGGGCAAGTCGTCGGCCAATACGCCAAAACAGTCGGTTATCGCCTGCAGCTTTTCCGACAGCATGCCGCATTCGGCCATCGCCTCGGTGGCATCGCTGATCATCAGCGCGATGCGCTGCGAGCGCTCGTCGAGCGCTGTCATGGCCGCATCGCTGTCGTTCGAGATCTGGTCTATCAACGCCAGTGCGCATTCCAGCGTCTGGTCGACGCAGGCCAGTTCGTCGCCTTCAAGCGCACTTTCGAAACTTGCGCTGCAAGTGCCAAGTTCGTCGGCAATTTGCGAAACCCCTCGGATGATCTCGGCCAGTTTGAGCGAGCACAGGCGGATCTCGTTGGCGATCACCGCCACCGGGCGCCCGATGGTCGAATGGCGCCGTGCCTGAATGTTCACGTTGATCGCCATGTAATCAACGTCAAAGCGCAGACCCTCGATGGTCTCGACGCGTTCGCGCAGCGTATGGACCACCTGCACCACAATCTCGGCGGTTTTGACCGCCTTGGAGTTGGCGGCGTTGAGCTGGGAGGTCACGACATTGGCGCTGGCAATGCAAGTGGCCAGGCCATGCAGAAACCTGGAGCGATCGTACGCGCCGCTCTCGCGTTTGCCCTCTTTGAGCAGGCTTTGGCAATCCGGCCCCAGTGCGTGCAGGGTGCGCAGCAATTGCGCCGACTGCAGGGTGAAATCCTCGGTCAGATCGCCCAGCTGATCGCCCAGCAGGCGTAAAATGTGGCCGCGCGTGCCCTCCTGGTCGGTGGCGTCGGGCCGGCGAAGCAGCCTGTCGAGCACAAAGCAGCCATCGCGCACATGCTCGATCCGCTGGCGGGTGATGTCGCCGATCTGCATCGTGCCCAGCGCCTGCCCCACATTGCCTTGCAGGCGCGCGATGATGGCGCGCACCGTGTTCGACATTTGCGCCATCCACATCTGACGACCACGCAGGCCAGAGACTTCGCGATCCAGCTGGTCGGGCAGTTGCGGGATGACGCGCGCGCATTCGCGTGCGAGCAGTTCGTCCACCTTGTGCATTTCGGTCAGATTGGCCTGAAGCATCACAATCTGGCGGTTGAAGGTTTCGACCTCCTGGCCGCTGGCCTTCAGCTTGACGGCCATGTCATTGGCAAATTCGATGAATTCAGGCTGTCCTGCCGCCGCGATCTTGAGGTTGACGGTGTAGAACTGCAGCATCATGAGCAAGCGGAGGATTTCGGCCGAGAGCCCTTCGAGCCGACCGATCGAGGCGCCCAGTTTCGAGACGTGAAGGCCGCGCTCGGCCTGCCGGGCGGGGGCTTCGCGCAATTGCTGCGCGGCCTGCGCCAGCCCGCTCACCGCCAGGCTGTCCTCACCCTCGGCGCAGCCCAGGACCAGCCCCAGCCCCTCCATGTTCGAGGAGACGGTGGTGATCGACTCGATCAGCTGGGCCAGCGTCTCGCCCGTGGGCGAAAAGCGCTCGTCCAGCGTCTCGACGATCTCGCTCATGAGCGCGCGCGCCTGTCCGGTCAGGTCCTCGCCTGAAGCGTGGCTATCGGCGGCATCCAGTGCGGGCAGGTGGAAGGTTTCGTGTCGCATCCTGTTTCCTATCTAGCTGCCGCCATCAGAATTTCGCGCGCCACCGAGCCGAGCGGCACGATGCGGTCGACCGCGCCCTTGGCGATGGCTTCCTTGGGCATGCCGAACACCACGCTGGTGGCCTCGTCCTGCGCGATGGTGCGCGAGCCGGCCTGATGCATCTCGAGCATGCCCTGCGCGCCATCGTCACCCATGCCGGTCAGCATGACCCCGACGGCATTGCTGCCCGCCGCCTGCGCTGCCGAACGGAACAGCACATCGACCGAGGGGCGGTGGCGCGACACCAGCGGCCCATCGCGCACATTGACCAGATAGCGCGCACCCTGCCGCATCAGCAGCGTGTGGCGGCCGCCCGGCGCGATCAGCACATGGCCGCGCATGACCGTGTCGCCATCCTCGGCCTCCTTCACGTCCACCTCGCACAGGCTGTTCAGGCGCTGGGCGAAAGAGCGGGTGAAATTCTCGGGCATGTGCTGCACGATCACGATGCCCGGCGCATTGGCCGGCAGCGCCTCGAGCACCTCGCGCAGCGCCTCGGTGCCGCCGGTCGATGCGCCAATGCACACGATCTGCTCGGTGGTGCGGCTCATGGCGCGGGTGCCGGGGGCGGGCAGCACGGCGTCCGCGCTCAGCTTCTCCTGCGGCCTTAGCAAGACACGCTCGTCGCGGCGGGTGACGCGCGCGCGGGCTGCGCCTTTCACCACATCGCGGATGTGCTGATGCTGCTCGGCCAGGAAATCGGCCACGCCCATCTGCGGCTTGAGGATGACATCGACCGCCCCGGCGTCGAGCGCCTGCAGCAGCGTCTCGGACCCTTCCTCGGTGAGCGAGGAGCACATGACCACCGGCAGCGGGCACTGGCTCATGATCTTGCGCAGGAAGGTGATGCCATCCATGCGCGGCATCTCGACATCGAGCGTGATGACGTCGGGCAGCTGGTCCTTGATGTAGCGGGCCGCAACGAAAGGGTCGCTGGCAGCGGCGATGACCTCGATGGCAGGATCGGCCGAGAGGACCTGCGTCATCATCTGGCGCACACTGGCTGAGTCATCGACGATCAGCACACGGATTTTGGCCATGATGCTCAATCCTTCTTGCGGAATACGGTGTTCGACACCGTGGCAAGGGGCAGGTTCATGCCGTGGATCGACTCTGAATGGCCCAGCACCAGATGGCCGCCGGGGCGCAGGCGGTCGCACAATCGGCCGATGACCCGTTCCTGCGTCGGCTTGTCGAAATAGATCAGGACATTGCGGCACAGGATAATGTCCATCGCCTCGCCCACCGGATATTGGCTGTCCATCAGGTTTAGCCGGGCAAAGGCGATCTTCGAGCGCAGTCGCGGGATGATCCGCCCTTCCTGACGCGCAGGGTCGAGGGCATTGGCCACATAGCGCCGGCGCATGTCCGCCGGCACAGGGTCGAAGGCCATAGAGGGGTAGATGCCGCGCCGCGCCTCTTCGAGCACGTTGGTGTCGATATCGGTGGCCAGGATGCTGAAATCGACCCCGCGCTGCTGCATCAGCGCCTGGTCGAGCACCATCGCCAGCGTATAGGCCTCCATGCCGGTCGAGGCTGCCGCGCTCCAGGCGCGCACGATGCGGCGCCCTTCCTGCTCCAGCATGGGCAGGATGGTGCGCTGGATGTAGTCGAAGTGACTGGACTCGCGGAAGAAATCGGTTTTGTTGGTGGTAATGGCGTTGATGAAGTCGCGCAGCATCTCGTCGTCGGCCTCGCCCGAGAGGATATGCTCGCAATAGGCATCGACGCTGGGGAATGCATGATCGCGCACGCGGCGCATCAGGCGCCCCTCGAGCATCTGCGCCTTGCTGGCGGGCATCTTTATGCCGGTGTGCTGCTCGATATAGCTCGACACGCGCTTGAACATGTTGCGGCCGATCCTGGCCGACGGTTCGATGGCAGGTTCGATAGCGAGGGGCTGAAAGGTCATCGCGGGGCCAGTTCTTTGTTTCGGGCAATCAGGCCGCGTGTTGCCGCGGCTCGGCCAGCACTGTTGCATCCTGCGAGGTGAGCACGCGGGCCATGTCGATCAGCACCACAAAGCCGCCCTCCTGCCGGATGACGCCGGTGATGTAGTCCGACCGCCAGCGCACGCCGATCTCGGGCGCCTGCTCGATCTGCTTCGGGGTGAAAGAGGCCACCACCAGCGCCCGGTCGATCACCAGCCCCAGCAGCAGCACCTTGCCATCACGCGGCACCTCGAGGATGAGGATGCGGGTGAGCGGGGTCGGGTCGATGCGCGGCAAGCCAAGGCGCAGGCGCAGGTCTATGGCCGGAACGCCCTGGCCGCGCACATCGATCAACCCCAGGAAATGGGCCGGGGCGCCGGGCAGGAGAAACGGTTCCTGATAGTCCAGGATCTCGCGCACCTGCGCCACCGGCACAGCAAAGACCTCCGCGCCCAGACTGAAGGTTACGGCCTGCACGCTTTGGTCGATGGTCATGCCACGGCTCCAAAGTCCATGTCGTCAACATCCGGCCCGCCCTGCGTCAGGTCGAGGGCAAAGCCGCGCACGCGCTCCTGCTGATCGGCTACCGAGCCGCTGCGGCCCAGCGCCTTGGCCTTGCGGGCGCGCACGGTGGCGGTCGAAGCGGTGGCTGCGGCCGAGTGCGTTGCCGCGGGGCGGTGCGCCGGCGCGCGCGCAACCTGCGGGGCAGCGCTCATGCCCGAGCTGTTGGTGCGGAAGAACGACACGCTGGCCTGCAGCTCCTCGGCCTGGGCGGCCAGCTGCTCGGCGGTGGCCGAAATCTCTTCCGAGGAGCCGGCATTGTGCTGCGTGACCCGGTCAAGCTGCTGGATGGCGGTGTTGATCTGCACCGCGCCAATGTCCTGCTCGCGGCAGGCGGCGCTGATTTCCGAGACCAGTTCGGCCGTGCGGCGGATGTCGGGCACCAGGCGGGCCAGCATGCCGCCGGCCTCGGTTGCGGCCTTTACCGTGTCGGCCGAAAGCGTGCTGATTTCGCTGGCCGCTTCCTGGCTGCGCTCGGCCAGCTTGCGCACTTCCGATGCCACGACCGCAAAGCCGCGCCCGTGTTCGCCCGCCCGCGCCGCCTCGACCGCAGCATTGAGCGCCAGCAGGTCGGTCTGGCGGGCGATTTCCTGCACGATCGAGATCTTGGCGGCGATGGTCTGCATGGCGTCGACCGCCTTGGTCACAGCCGCGCCGCTGGCCTGCGCGTCGGTGGCCGACTGGCGGG
>DATMUT010000156.1:0-5496 GCA_035563755.1 Novosphingobium sp. | reverse complement strand
CGCCCGAAACGGTGAACCGCTCGCAAGAGGATGAGGCTGCGCAGGCCCAAACCGTCGCCGCTCAGGCGCAAGGGCTGGCGCAGGAACCGCCCTCGCCCGGAAATGGCGTGAAAGCGCCGGTCAACCCAGCCGATTTCATCGAAGAGGACGTGCAGGATCTGGTCGAGCACATGCTGGCCATGACCGCTTCGGGCCAGATCGACATGGGCGCCTATCGCGGCGAACGCGACGACAGCGACGCGGAAGAAAACGCCCCGCGCCAAATGCGCGAGCGCTGACCCTGCGCCCCTTGCCGGCCTATTTGTCCCAGGGCGAAGTGCCTGTGCCGGAATCGGTCTGCGCGGCGCTGGCGGGCTGCGCATCCTCGTGATGGCCTGCCCCTTCGCTTGCGGTCAGATAGGCCGAGAGCAGGATGCCGCCCGCCCACAGCAACGCCTTCCAGCGGCTGGCAAAAACGGTGCTGAGGCGCGGGCCGGGAATGAACATGACGCCTGCCTAGCGCGGCAATCGTTAAGGAATCAGGCAGCCGCGTCGCGCTTGAGCTCATAAAGCAGGTCGAGCGCCTCGCGCGGGGACAGCGCATCGACATCGATCGCCCCCAGCCGGTCGCGCAGCACGTCGGCGGCTTGCTCTTCGGGCTCGGCGTCGAAACCGGCGAACAGCGGCAGATCGCCAAGGCCGGCGGCCAGACCGCCGGTCTCGGCGCGGCCCTTTTCCAGCCGCGCCAGCACCGCCTTGGCCCGCGTCACCACCGGCGCCGGCACGCCCGCCAGCCGCGCCACCGCCAGGCCATACGAGCTTTCGGCCGGGCCTTCGGTGACCTCATGCAGCAGCACCAGGTCGCCTTTCCACTCCCGGGCGCGGACATGGTGCAGGCTCAGCGCCTCGCATGTCTCGGCCAGGCGCGCCAGTTCGTGATAATGGGTAGCGAACAGGCAGCGGCAGCGGTTCTGCCCATGCACCGCCTCGGCCACCGCCCAGGCCAGCGCCAGCCCGTCATAGGTCGAGGTGCCACGCCCCACCTCGTCGAGGATGACGAAGCTGCGGGTGGTTGCCTGCTGCAAGATGGCGGCGGTCTCGACCATCTCGACCATGAAGGTCGAGCGGCCGCGCGCCAGATTGTCGGACGCGCCCACCCGGCTGAACAGGCGGTCGACAAGGCCGATGCGGGCCGCTTCTGCCGGCACGAAACCGCCCGCCTGCGCCAGCAGCACGATCAGCGCGTTCTGCCGCAGGAAGGTCGATTTACCGCCCATGTTCGGGCCGCCCAGCAACCACAGCCGGTCGTGGCTGGCCAGATGGCAGTCGTTGGCCACAAAGCGCTCGGGCGCGCCCTTCTTGGCGGCCTCGGCCAGCGCCGCCTCGACCACGGGGTGGCGGCCGGCGGTGATCTGCAATTCGCAGCCCTGGCTGATTTCGGGCCGGCACCATTGCCCCTCGGCGGCGCGTTCGGCCTGCCCGGCGCTCACGTCGATGCGGGCAAGGGCGGCGGCCGTGTCGGCAATGGCGTTGCGCGCGGCAATGGCCGCCTCGATCAGCGCCGCGAAATGGCGCTCCTCGGCGGCCAGCGCCCGGCCGCCCGCCTCGGCGATGCGGCTTGCCTCCTCGTGCAGGGCAAGGGCGTTGAAGCGCATGGCGCCGGCCATCGTCTGGCGATGCGTGAAACCGCTGTCGGGCGCCATCAGCTGATCGCCATGGCGCGAGGGCACCTCGATGAAGTAGCCCAGCACGCCGTTATGCTTGATCTTGAGGGCGGCGATGCCGGTCTCCTCGCGGTACTTGGCCTCGAGCGCGGCGATGGCCACGCGGGCATCGCGCGAGATCAGGCGCAGCTGGTCCAGCTCGGTGTCAAACCCTTCGGCAATGAAACCGCCCTGCCCGCGTTCGGTAGGCGGGCTGGGCACGAGCGCGCGGGCCAGCAGGCCGATCAGCGCGTCATGGCCCACCATGCGCGGCAACAGGCCATCGATCAGCGGCGGGCGGATGGCCCGCGCGCCCAGCACGCCGGCCAGTTGGTGCGCGCCTGCCAGGCCATCGCGCAATTGCCCCAGATCACGCGGAGAGCCGCGCCCGGCCACAACGCGCCCCAGCGCCCGCCCCACATCGGGCAAAGCGCGCAGCAAGCGGCGCAAATCCTCGCGCAGCAGGCCATCCTGATGCAGCCACTCCACCGTTGCCAGACGCGCCTCGATCGCGGGCGCATCGGTCAGCGGGGCCGACAAGTCCTCGGCCAGCAGGCGCGCGCCCGCCCCCGTCACGCAGCGGTCGATCGCGTCGATCAGGCTGCCGCGCCGCCCCCCTTGCGAGGATTGCAGGATTTCCAGACTGCCGCGCGTTGCCTCGTCCATCGCCAGATGCGCCTCGCCCATGCGCGCCACCGGCGGCAGCATGAGCGGCAATTTGCCCCGCCCCACATGGTCGAGATAGGCGATCAGCCCGCAGGCCGCCGCCAGCATGGGCCGGGTAAAGGCGCCAAACCCGTCGAGCGTGGCCACGCCATGCACGCCGCACAACCGCTGCTCGCCGCCCTCGCTCGAGAATTCATGCGCGCCGCGCGGGATGGCGCTGAAGGGCGCCTCGTCCCAATTGTCGGGGGCCACCACCTCGCTTGCGCCCAGCCGGGCCAGCGCCGCGCCCATGCGCTCGGGGGTGGTTTCCTCCAGCTCCATGCGGCCGGTCGAAATGTCGATAGCGGCAATGCCGATCGCCCCGCGCACCGCGCAAACCGCCGCCAGCACATTGGCCCGGCGCGGCTCGAGCAGCGCCTCCTCGGTCAGCGTGCCGGCGGTGACGAAGCGCACGATGTCGCGCTTGACCAGCGCCTTGTAGCCGCCGCGCTTCTTGGCCTCCTCGGGCGTCTCGACCTGCTCGGCAATAGCCACCCGGCAACCGGCTTTGATCAGCCGCGCCAGATAGCCCTCGGCCGCGTGGACCGGCACGCCGCACATGGGAATGGGCGCGCCGGCATGTTCACCCCGGCTGGTCAGCGCAATGTCGAGCACCTGCGAGGCAAGGCGCGCGTCATCAAAGAACAGCTCGAAGAAATCGCCCATGCGGTAGAACAGCATGCAGTCGCCCGCCTGCGCCTTGAGCGCAAGATACTGGGCCATCATCGGGGTTGCGGTTTCGCTCATGGGGGCTGGGTTAGCCCGCCTATTGACGGTTTGAAAAGGTGGCGTCCCAAGCTTTCCCCTACCACCTTCGTCGTATAGCGGTTAGTGCCGGCCCAGAAGAAGGAGATGGCCCGGTGTCAGACGAAAGCAACGTGCGTTTTACCGAGCGCGAGGCGCTGTTTTACCACAACACGATCCGCCCTGGTAAGATCGAGATCATCGCCAGCAAGCCGATGGCGACGCAGCGCGACCTGTCGCTGGCTTACTCGCCCGGCGTTGCCGTGCCGGTGCAGGCCATCGCCGACAACCCGGCCACCGCCTATGACTACACCGCCAAGGGCAATCTGGTCGCGGTCATCTCGAACGGCACCGCCATTCTGGGCATGGGCAACCTGGGCGCGCTGGCCTCCAAGCCGGTGATGGAAGGCAAGGCGGTGCTGTTCAAGCGCTTTGCCGACGTCGACTCGATCGACATCGAACTGGCCAGCGAGGACCCCAATGTGCTGATCGAGGCGATCGCGCTGATGGAGCCGTCGTTCGGCGGCATCAACCTTGAAGATATCAAGGCGCCCGAATGCTTCGTCATCGAGCAGGCCCTGCGCGAGCGGATGAAGATCCCGGTCATGCACGATGACCAGCACGGCACCGCCATTATTGCCGCCGCCGGCCTCATCAACGCCTGCCTCATCACCAACCGCAAGATGGACGAGATCAAGGTGGTGGTGAATGGCGCCGGTGCCTCGGCGCTGGCCTGCACCGCGCTGATGAAGTCGATGGGCGTGCGCCACGAGAACGTGACTGTGTGCGATCGCACCGGCGTCATCTATCGCGGCCGCGAGAAGGGCATGGACCAGTGGAAGTCGGCGCACGCCATCGACACCCCCGCCCGCACCCTCGAGGAAGCGCTGGTCGGCGCGGACGTGTTCCTAGGCCTGTCGGCCGCGGGCGCGCTGCCTGCCGCCTATGTCAAGAAAATGGCCGAGCAGCCGATCATCTTCGCCATGGCCAACCCCGACCCCGAAATCACCCCGCCCGAGGCCAAGGCCGCCCGCCCCGACTGCATCATCGCCACGGGCCGGTCGGATTATCCCAATCAGGTCAATAACGTGCTGGGCTTCCCCTTCATCTTCCGCGGCGCGCTCGACGTGCATGCGACCGCCATCAACGAAGAGATGAAGATTGCCGCCGCCGCCGCCATTGCCGAGCTGGCCCGCCAGCAGGTGCCCGAGGAAGTGGCGCTGGCCTATGGCAAGAACCACAGCTTCGGGCGCGACTACATCATCCCGGCGCCCTTCGACCCGCGCCTGATGGAGGTCGTCTCCTCGGCCGTGGCCAAGGCCGCGATGGACACCGGCGTCGCCCAGCGCCCGATCGAGGACTTTGACGCCTACCGCCACCAGCTCAAGGCCCGCCTCAACCCCACCACCTCGGTGCTCACCCAGGTCTACGAGCAGGTCAAGGCCAACCCCAAGCGCGTCATCTTCGCCGAGGCCGAGAACGAGGTCGTGCTGCGCGCGGCCATCCAGTTCCGCGACTTTGGCTATGGCACGCCGGTGCTGGTGGGCCGCACGGCCGCCGTGCGCGAAAAGCTGGTCGAGCTGGGCGTGGGCAACCCCGACAGCTACGAGATCCACAACGCCGCCGACAGCCCGCATGTCGAGGCGATGTTCGACCTGCTCTATGCCCGCCTGCAGCGCCGCGGCTATCTCGAGCGCGACGTGCGCCGCATGGTCAACCAGGACCGCAACGCCTTTGCCTCGGCGCTGCTCAAGCTGGGCGTGGGCGATGCGATGGTCACCGGCATCACCCGCCCCTTTGCCCAGACGATGAAGGAAATCCGCCACGTTCTGGACCCCAAGGAGGGGCGCCTGCCTTTTGGCATCCACGTGCTGGTGGGCAAGAATTCGACCACCTTCCTGGCCGACACCACCTGCAACGAGCGCCCCAGCGCCGAGGAACTGGCGGTGATCGCCAAGGAAGCGGCAGCGGTTGCCCGGCGCCTCGGCCACGAGCCGCGCCTGGCTTTCCTCTCCTACTCGACCTTCGGCAACCCGCAGGGCAAGTGGCTCGAACCGCTGCGCGGGGCGATCGGCATTCTGGACGCGGAAAACCCCGGCTTTGAGTATGAGGGCGAGATGGCGCCTGACGCGGCGCTCAACCCGGCGGTGATGAAGAACTACCCGTTCTCGCGCCTGACCGCGCCTGCCAATGTGCTGGTCTTCCCGGGGCTGCAATCGGCCAATATCGCCGCCAAGCTGCTGCGCGAACTGGGCGGCAACACCGCCATCGGCCCCATCCTCGTCGGCATGGAAAAACCCGTCCAGATCGTCCCCATGACCTCCATCGCGCCAGATGTGCTAACACTCGCCGTGCTCGCCGCGGC
>DATMUT010000155.1:0-4400 GCA_035563755.1 Novosphingobium sp. | reverse complement strand
CGCCCGCCACCGTCAGGATGGTGCGGGCCTTGCGGTTGTTCTTTTCGGTGCCGTTCGAAGCCGGGTTGGCCTCGGATGGGGTGGCGCTGTCGGTCGGCTGGCTCATCGGGGGCTTTCAGTTGGGGCGAGCAGGGCGTGAACGGGTCTGACTTGGCTGGCAAAAAGGGGCAAGCCGGAAACTGCGCGCAATGCGCCCCGACTCGCGTAATGGGCGCCTTATAACCGGACACTTTGTCCGCTTCTAGGGTGCAAAAGGGGCAGTCGCTACGTTTTTTCCGCTGACTGCAACCAGGGTGGCAAGCTGGTGCCGCATGGCCTATGCGATTGCCCCATGATCACCCACAAAAAGGACTGCCAGCACTGATGCCAAGGATTATCAGACGATTGCCGTTGCTGGCCTTGGCTGGCGCGCTTTGCCTTGGCATGAGCCCGGCCGCATTTGCCCAGAGCGCGGCGCCAGACGCCATCCCGTCCAAGGGCAAGGTGGCCTTGACGTTTGATGACCTGCCCGGCCTGACGCTGGTGGCCGACCAGCCCTATACCGACTATCTGAACGAGATGCTGCTGCGCGGGCTGAAACGGCACCATCTGCCCGCCATCGGCTTCGTCAACGAAAGCAAGCTCGATGTGGTCAAGCGCGACCACCAGATCGCCAATCTGCGCCGCTGGCTGGATGCGGGCATGAACCTTGGCAACCACACCTTCAGCCACGAAACGCCGAACGACATTGGTGCGGCCGCCTACATTGCCGACATCGCCAAGGGTGAGCCTGTGACCCGCGCGCTTCTGGCCGAGCATCATCGCAAGCTCGACTGGTTCCGCCATCCTTATCTGGAAACGGGCTTTCCGGCGGCAGCCAAAAAGCAGATCGACGACTGGCTGGCCGCGCATGGCTACCGCGTGGCGCCCGTGACCATTGATGCCGACGACTGGGAATTTGCCGAACCCTATGACGATGCCATCTCGCGCCACGATGCCGCGCGGGTGGCGCGCATCCGCCACCAGTACCTTGCCTATACCGAGCGCACGGTCGAATGGTATCAGCACGCCTCGCAATCGGTGTTCGGGCGGCAGATCTCGTTTGTCATGCTGCTGCATGACACGCGGCTCAATGCCGACTGCATCGATGATCTGGCCGCCATCCTGAAGCGCCGCGGGCTGAAAGGCGTGACGCTGGAAGAGGCGATGAAGGACCCGGCCTACAAGCTGGGCGATCCGGCCGTGACCAAGGACGGCATCGACTGGCTGGAACGCTGGGCTGAACACCTGCACCGCCCCGAACCGTGGAGCACATGGCAGGATCCGCCCAAGCAGATCGAGCAGGAATACGAGCGCAACAACAAGGACCGCCACTAAAGCCTAGACGACGAGCCGGTATCCCACGCCCGGCTCGTTGCGCAGCAGCACCGGGGCGGCCGGGTCGGGCTCCAGCTTGCGGCGGATGCCGCGTGCGGCCACGCGCAGATATTCCACGTCCTGCTCGTGGCCGGCGCCCCATACTGCGCGCAGCAGTTGCGCATGAGTCAGCACGCGGCCGGGGTGTTTGGCCAGCTCGGCCAGCAGGGCGTATTCCTTGGGCGTCAGGCGCACTTCCTGCCCGGCGCGGCGCACGAGGCGGGCGGCAAGGTCGATCTCGATCGCATCGCCCTCTGGCCCCAGGCGCACCTGCGGGGCCAGCACCTCGGCGGCCAGGCGGTGGCGCAGGGCGGTGCGCAGCCGGGCCAGCACCTCCTCGCTGTCGAAAGGCTTGGTCACGTAATCGTCGGCGCCAAGGTCGAGGGCGGCCACTTTCTGCACCGTTTCGTCGCGCGCCGAGATGACGATGAGCGCCGCCCCCGCAGCCTTGATCAGCGGCACCAACTCTAACCCGTCGCGGTCGGGCAGGCCAAGGTCGAGCAGCACCGCATCGGGCTTGTCGATGGCAAGGGCTGCCATGGCCGCGCGCGCGTCGGCCGCCTCGACCACGGCGTGTCCGGCCCTGGCGCAACAGGCGTGCAGCAGCCGGCGGATGGCGGCATCATCCTCGACGACCAGCACCTTGAGCGCGCTCACGCGGCAGGCTCCGGTTCGGCTTCGGGGCGGCGCAGCAGGGCCTCGCCAAAGCGCAGGGTGAAGCAGGCGCCGTGCCCGTCGGCGCGGTTGGCGGCCAGCACAGCCACGCCCATGGCGCCCGCAAACCCCTTGACGATGGCCAGCCCCAGCCCGGTGCCGCCCTTGCGGTCAGACCCTTCGATACGGGCGAAAGTCTCGAAAATATGCGCCTCCCGGCCGGGGGGCAGCCCCGGTCCTTCGTCGGTTATCATCAGGTCCAGCCCGTCGCGCTGGCGCCGGGCGGCAAAGGTGATCTGGCCCTTTGCCTTGCCGTATTTGACCGCATTGTCGATCAGGTTGATCAGGCAATGATGGAACAATCGCGGGTCGACCAGCACGAAGGGCAGGTCGGGGGCGACATCCATGCGGATGGGGTGGCCCTGCAATTGCGGCTTCAGGTCGTGGACGGCAGCGGCAATCGCTTCGGCCAGATCGACCGGCTCGCTGCTGTGGGCCAGGGCGCCGGCCTCGATGCGCGCCATGTCGAGCAGATTGGCAACGAAGCGGTGCAGCCGGTCGGCCTGCGCGCGGGCGGCGGACAATTGTTCGCCTTGCGCCGCGTTCTCGGGCGCGATCTGGGCCAGCGTGGCGATCATGGCGGTCAGCGGCGTGCGCAAATCGTGGCTGACCGAGGAGAGCAGCGCGCGGCGCAGGCGGTCCTGTTCGCGCAGGGCCACCACATCGGCCATCCCCGCCTCGAGCGCGATGCGTTCGAGCGCCAGCCCCGCCTGATCGAGCAGGCTGGCCAGCAGGGGGCGCTGCTGGGCCAGCAAGGGCACTGCCAGATCATCGCGCGCGATGCCGAACACCGCCAGAACCCGCCCGCCTGCGCCAATCGGATGGAACAGCCATTCGCTGGCGGTCAAGGTGTCCGATCCGCGCCCCGCGGGCTGATCGTTGTCAAGCGCCCAGCGCGCGGCGGCATGTTCCAGCGTTTCGAGCCGGTCCTCGGGAGGGACCGCCGCGCGCAAGGTCAGGGCGCCACCATCGGGCATCAGAAACACCGCGCGCACATCAAGCAGGCGGGCGACCTCGGCGCACAGGGTCTGGCCCAGCGCAGAGGCATCGGTCAGCGTGGTGATGAGCCGCGCGAAACCGGCCAGCGCCCCGTTCTGCGCCGCGCTGCGCCGGGCCAGCACCGCCTGTTCGCGCATGCGCGCGGCCAACTGGCTGACCACCACCGCCACGCCCAGCAGCACCAGCACCGTAATCAAGTTCTGCGGATCGGCGATGGTGAAGGTGTAGAGCGGCGGAATGAAAAAGAAATTATAGGCCAGACTGCCCAGCAAGGCCGTAACCAACCCCGTGCGCAGCCCAAAGCGCGTGGCCGCCACCAGCACCGGCAGCAGATAGAGCAGGGCGATATTGGTGATGTTGCCCAGCCCCGCGATCGACACGCCCGCCAGCGTGACCAGCCCCACCAGCGCCAGCGACACTCCATAGCCCACAGGCGAGCCCCAATTGGTGCCAGCGCCGGGCGCGTTTGGCGAGGGGCGCCTTGGCTGGTTGGTGGTGGCAGGGGCCGCGGCGTCATCCAGCGCCAGCACATGCACCGCTACGCCGGGCGTTGCGCGCACCATGCGGTCCACCACCGAACCGTGCCGCCATTCATGCCAGCGCGAGCGGCTCGCCTTGCCCAGGATGAGCTGGGTGGCGCGCGCCTCGGTCAGAAAGGCAGACAGGCCGGCGGTGACAGTCGGGGCAGGGCTGGTGGCCGCCTGTCCGCCCAGTTGCAGCGCCAGCTGCATGTGCCCGGCCAGCGCGGCGCGCTCGCCATCGGTCAGGCGCGCGTCGCGCGGCGTCTCGATGTGCACGGCTGTCCAGGGCGCGCGCAGGGCATCGGCCATGCGTTTTGCCGCGCGGATCAGGCTGGCAGCGGCGGCAGGCTCGCTCACCGCCACCACCAGCCGTTCGCCCGCGGCCCAGTTGCCGGCCAGCGCCTGCGCGCGCACAAGGTCGAGCATCTGCGTGTCGATGGCCTGCGCCGCCCGGCGCAGCGCCAGTTCGCGCAGCGCCGACAGGTTCGATTTGGAGAAGAAGTGCGTGAGCGCGCGCGACGCTTCGTCCGGCACATAGACCTTGCCTTCGCGCAGGCGCTCGATCAACTCGTCGGGCGGCAAGTCCACCACCTCGATCTCGGCCTGTTCGAGCACGCGGTCGGGCAGGGTTTCGCGCACGCGCACGCGGGTGAAACTGGCCACCACATCGTTCAGGCTCTCGAGGTGCTGGACGTTGAGCGTGGAATAGACATCGATACCGCTCGCCAGCAGTTCCTCGACATCCTGCCAGCGCTTGTCGTGGCGGCTGCC
>DATMUT010000154.1:0-6990 GCA_035563755.1 Novosphingobium sp. | reverse complement strand
GACGGCGCCATGGCCCCCGGCAACGATCCGCACCAGCAGCGCCTCTTTGTGAACACGGCGCTGCGCGACCTGACGCCCGAGGCGCGCCGCCGCCGCGCGGGCAAGCTGGGCACGCGCCTGACCGACGACCTCTCGCAGCGCCTGCGCAAGCATGTGGGCCCACGCACCCGCGCCTTCTACGTCATCCAGCGGGTGGTAACGGGCGTGTGGCGCGACGGGTTCATTCACGCCGGCAATCTGGCCTATATGGCCATTCTGGCGCTGTTCCCCTTCTTTATCGTAGTGGGCGCGCTGTTTTCGGCCGTGGGCGAAGGGCATGCCCGCACCGCCTCGGTCCATGCCTTCCTGACGGGCGTGCCGCGGGTTGTCTCCTCGGTGCTCGAGCCGGTGGCCGAATCGGTTATAACCGCGCGCCATGGCTGGCTGCTGTGGGCCGGCGGCGCGGTGGGCCTGTGGACGGTTTCCAGCCTGATCGAAACCATCCGCGACATTCTGCGCCGCGCCTATGGCACGGTGCAGACAAGGGCCTTCTGGCGCTATCGGCTGCTCTCGGGCGCTATCATCGTGCTGGCGGTGCTGGGGCTGCTCGTCTCGCTTTATGCACAGGTGGCCATCGGCGGCGTGCTCGAGGTCATTCACGACCGCTGGCACCCCTTCAGCCGGCTCGACATCCCGCTGCGCCTGTCGCGGCTGGTGCCCATGATGGTGCTGTTCGGCTCGCTTTACGCCTTGTTCTATACGCTTACGCCCTCGACCTATCGCGCGCCTGCCTATCCCAAATGGCCCGGCGCGGCGCTGGTTACGCTGTGGTGGGGGCTGGTTTCGATCGTGCTGCCGGGGTTGCTGCGCGTGCTGTTCAAGTACGACCTGACCTATGGCAGCCTGGCCGGCGTGATGATCGCGCTATTCTTTTTCTGGCTTGTGGGCCTCGGGATGGTTACAGGCGCGGAATTGAACGCGGCACTGGCGGTCACACCCGAGGAGCGCGACTGGCTGGGCCAGAGCGATGACCGTGAACGGGAAAACCAGACGCGCGAAAAACAGACGCGCCAAAACCAGACGCGCCAAGACCCGACGCGAATGCAGGAACCATAGGGAACAGATCGAATGAGCGGACTGATGCAGGGCAAGCGTGGCCTGATCATGGGGCTGGCGAATGACAAGTCGCTGGCATGGGGCATCGCCAAGAAGCTGCACGAACAAGGGGCCGAGCTGGCCTTCTCGTATCAGGGCGAGGCGCTGGAAAAGCGCGTGCGCCCGCTGGCCGCAAGCCTTGGCAGCGATTTCCTGATCGATTGCGATGTGTCCGACATGGGCGCGCTCGACACTGCCTTCGCCACGCTGAAAACCCGCTGGCCCACGATCGACTTCATCGTTCACGCCATCGGCTTTTCCGACAAGAACGAGCTGCGCGGCCGCTATTACGACACCAGCCTCGACAATTTCCTGATGACGATGAACATCTCGGCCTATTCGCTGGTGGCCGTCACCAAGCGCGCGCTGCCGATGATGCCGCATGGCGGCTCGATCCTGACGCTGAGCTATTACGGCGCGGAAAAGGTCGTGCCGCACTACAACGTGATGGGCGTGGCCAAGGCGGCGCTCGAAACCAGCGTGAAGTATCTGGCCAACGACTGCGGGCCCGAGAACATCCGCGTGAACGCTATTTCGGCAGGCCCGATCAAGACGCTGGCCGCCAGCGGCATTGGCGACTTCCGCTATATCCTGAAGTGGAACGAGCTGAACTCGCCGCTGCGCCGCAACGTGACGATCGAGGATGTCGGCGGGGCTGGCCTGTACCTGCTCTCGGACCTGTCCTCGGGCGTCACGGGCGAGGTGCACCATGTCGATGCCGGCTACAATCTGGTGGGCATGAAGCAGGAAGACGCGCCCGATATCGCGCTGGGTTAAGCGCCGGGCTGGCGTGAAAAGGGGGGCATCGCGCCCCCCAAAACATCACCTGCCGAACCGCAAAAGCGAGGGGTCATGCCCTCGCTTTTGGCTTATTTGCCCTCGGTTGCCGGAGTGCTGGCCGGGGCTGCGTCCTTCTTTGCCGCCTCAGCCTTGCGGCGTGCGTCGATGGCTGCTTCTTCCTGCTCGACATCGGCCTGCTGCTTGGCCGCATCGGCATCGATGGTCGAGAGGCGCTTCTCGCGCTCGGCCTCGATCATCTTCGAGAACTGCACCTCGGGGCGCTGCTTGCGCTCGGCATAGGCGTTCTTGATGAACTGGCCAGCACAGCCCGTCCACCCGCCAGCACCCACCGGCGAACAGCTGTTCGTGCCGGCCGAGCCAACGCTTTCATAGGCGATCACGCGCTGGTTCCACGCCTCGTTCTGGGGGCCGCTCTGCCCGCGAAACTCCTCGGGGATGCGATAGCGCTCGCTCTCGGCCTTGCGGGCGCAAACGGTGATCTGGTCGCCCGCCGACTCGGGACAGCGGTCATCGCCATAGATGATGACCATGTTGACCTTCTCGCGATCGGCGGCGGCATGGGACGCGCCGGCCAGCGCCAGCGTGCCCATCCCCATCAGGCCGGCAACAAGGGCGGGACGGATCAGGTGGCGGGACATGGGATCAGGCTCCTTGGACTTTGGCTGGCAATGGTAGTCGCACCCTGTGCCTTACGTATAGCGACGCAGGCGCGTGAACGATAGCTGAAGCAAGCCAGCGCCAGATTGCGCCAACGCAACGGGGGGCTTCAGATCCGCTCGGACAGGCCGATGGCAAAGCGGCACCCCAGGCGAATCAGGCCCGAGAGCAGCGGATAGGCCGGCGCGCGTTCGGCGCCCGCCTCGATGGCGGCGTCCAGATGTTCGCGCTCGTCATCGCGCGCGCGGGTGATGCGCTCAGTCAGCACCGGCTCGTCCGCGCCCATCTCGGCCAGTTCGGCCAGCTGGTCGGTGTAATGCTTGTCGATCTCGGTCTCGATCGCGGCGGTACAGGCCATCGCCGCCTCGGGGCTGATAAGGGCCGTGGCCGCGCCCAGCGCAAAGCCGGCCACATGCCAGATGGGCTGCATCAGCGTGGGGCGCGCGCCGCGCTCGGCCACCAGCGTGTCGAACCATTCGCGGTGGTCGACCTCCTGGGCCTCCATCTCGCGGATCTTGGCCGCATGCGGGCCACGGTCGCCCATCACCGCGATCTGCCCTGCATAAATGCGCACCGCGCCATATTCGCCCGCCTGGTCAACGCGGATCATCCGCTCGATGGCGCGGGGCAGCGGGGGCCTTGCGAAAGGACGGCTCATGCCCGTGTCTCCCTGCCATTGGCGCGGGCCAGCAGGGCGAAAACGGCGATCGCCCCCAGCCCCGACGCCAGAAAATCAAAACCGGCCAGCGAAATGCCGAATATCTTCCACTGCACCACGTCGCAGCGCACCAGCGGCGCGTTCATGATCGCCTCGAGCGGGTCCTTGCCGCCAAACGAGACCGCGCTGGTGCATTCGGTCACGCCCTGCCACCAGCCATATTCCACGCCCGCATGATAGCCGCCAATGCCCGCCGCCACCGCAATGGCCATGCCCGCCAGCGCCACCCACAACCGCCGCCCCGGCAGGACAAAGCCGGCAATCGCCAGCGCAACAGCGGCAAAATGGGCATAGCGCTGCCACCAGCACATCTCGCAGGCGGTCAGCCCGCCCAGATACTGGAACCCGTAGGCCCCCGCCAGCAGGCCTGCCGGCAGCACCAGCGCCAACAGGTTTGCCCGCACAACAGAACGCATCGCCATTGCCAACCGCCTTGCTTGTTACGCGCCGCTTACCGGCCCTTGACCGGCACCGTTACCGCGCCAGCCCGGCGCAGCGTCTCGAGCGCGTACCACATCTGGAAATCCTTGATACCCTTCGCGGTCAATTCCTCGGGCGTCATCTTGAAGCGCGGGTCGCTCTGGTTGTCGGTTTCCAGCTTCTTGTCGTCCAGGCCCGATTCGTTGACCAGATGGCGGCGCAGGTCCGACTCGCGCAGCGCGTTCTGGTTGCGCTTGCGCGCATCCGGGTCCGACAGTTGCGGCACGCGGATGTCGGGGTCGATGCCCCCCTCCTGCACGCTGCGGCCCGAGGGCGTGTAGTAACGCGCCGTGGTCAGCTTGACGGCATGGGTGGCATCGAGCCGGATCATGCTCTGCACGCTGCCCTTGCCAAAGCTGCGCTCGCCCATGACGAGGGCGCGGTGCTGATCCTGCAGGGCGCCCGCCACGATCTCGCTGGCCGAGGCCGAGCCGGCATCGATCAGCACCACCATCGGCAGGCCCTTGATCGCATCGCCCGGATACATCGTCTCGGCCTTGTAGACGTAATTCTCGGCCGCAACGCGCCCGCGCTGCGAAACGATCACCCCGCTCGACAGGAACAGGTCCGACAGCGCCACCGCCTCGTCGAGCGCGCCGCCCGGGTTGGACCGCAGGTCGAGCACCACGCCCGACAGCTTGCCGCCCGACTGCTTGCGCATGTCGGCAATGGCGTCAAACGCCTCCTTGCCCACGTCGCGGCTGAATTCGTTGACGGTGATGACCCCGGTATTGCCCTGCAGCTCGTACGTCACCGGGCGCAGTTCGATCACCCCGCGCGTCACGGTCACGTCAAAGGGCTGGTCGCGCCCGGCGCGGAAAATGGTCAGCTTGATCTGCGTGCCGGCGGGCCCGCGCATCTTGGCCACCGCATCGTCCAGCTCGCCGCCATAGATCAGCTTGCCATCCAAGTGCGTGATATAGTCGCCTGCCTTCAACCCCGCCTTTTCGGCCGGGCTGCCGCGCATAGGGCTGACCACCTTGACCGCGCCATCGTCCATCACCACGCTCAGCCCAAGGCCGGCATAGGACCCGTCGATCATCGTATCGAGCCGCTCGAGGCTGGCGCCTTCGAGATAGGTCGAGTGCGGGTCGAGGCTGGCCAGCATCCCGTCGATCGCGCCCTTGACCAGCTTGTCATCATCGGTCGGGTCGACGTAATTGGCCTTGATGAGCTGATACACCGTCAGCAGCCGGCCGAATTGCGGCGCCGCGCGCCCATCGACCGCGGCCAGCCCGGCCGTTGCCGCCGGGATCAACGCCACCACGCCCAGAATGGCGCCTGCGCGCAGCACCGGCGGGCGCAACATGGTGGCAAAACGTGATCGCATCATCGGCCTTTCATCTGCTTTGGCGGGGAATCTAGCGATCCTGCCGCACTTTCGCCAGTGCCATGCCCCATATTCCCTGCGGGCAACAGGCAGACTGGCACTATCTGGGGCGTGGCTGGTCGAGCGGATTGACCGGCATGCCATCGTGGCGCAGCTCGAGCCCAAGTACCGCCCGCCCGGCTGCGGCCACGCCCAGCGGCGCACCTGCCACCAGCTGGTCGCCCACCCGCACGTCGAGCCGGGCAAGGCCGGTGATCACGCTGGTCCACCCTTCGGCATGTTCGAGAATGACGATGCGGCCATAGCCGGCATAGACATCGGCAAAGACCACGCGGCCCGCAGCGGGCGCCACCACCTGCGCGCCCGGGGCCACGGCAATGGCAATGCCGCGCGCGCCCTCGCCCACGCCAAAGCCCGACACCAGCCGGCCCCATGCGGGCAGGCCATAGCCCCCCGGCACCCCGGCATCTGCCGAGGGGGCCTCGCTGGCCGGCGCCTCGGCGGATGGGGCAGCCTCGGGGCGGATGACATCGGGGCGCAGCACCGGGCCGGGCAGCCGGGCCAACCGCTCGCGCAGGCTGGCGGCCTCCTCCAGCCGGTCGATCAGCCCGCCAAGGTCGCGCGCCTGTTCGGCCAGGCCCAGCGCGCGTTCGGCCTCGCGCGTGGCGGCCCCGGCATCGCCTTGCGCGGCCAGACGCTGGTGTGCCTCGATCCCGTCGAGCGCGCGGCGGCGATCGGCCAGTTGCGCGCGCCGGGCAGCCTGCGCCTGCGCCGCGCCGCGCGCCTGCGCCTCGACGCTGCGCAAACGCACCAGATCGGCCCGCAGCGCGGCGGTGCGCCGCTCGACCTCGGGCAGCAGCGTTTCGAGCAGGGCGCGCGTGTGCATGGCGTCGGCCACCGATCCGGGCCGCAGCAGCGAGACGACCAGCGGACGGCGCGACAGGCGCTGCAAGGCCGCGGTCAGACGCACCAACGGCCGCTGCCTTTCGGCCAGGCGCGCGCGCAATTCGGCCCGTTGCTGGCCAATCAGGCGGATATGCGCCTCGCCCGCGGCAATCTCGGCCTCGGTCTGCTGAATGCGGGCGGCGGTGGCAGCGGCCTCGCGCGCGGTGCGATCGGCCTGAGCGGTGGCGCTGGCAGCGGCAGCCTCGTGCGCCTGAGCGCGCTGGCGGGCGGCGGCCGCTTCGGCATTGGCCTGCGCCATGGCGCTGCGGGTGGCAACGGCGTCCTCGAGCGGGGCAGGCTGCGCCAGCGCGCTGCCTGCCAGCATCAGCGCGATTGCCACCACCCCTGCGCGCACCCGCTTCACGCTAGCCCGACCGGTGATAGGGATGGCCCGACAAGATGGCCGTGGCCCGCCACAATTGTTCGGCCAGCATGGCGCGGGCCATCATGTGCGGCCAGGTCATCGCGCCAAAGGCGATCAGCAGGTCGGCCTCGGCCCGGCCGGCATCACCGTGGCCATCGGCAGCGCCAATCAGGAAGCGGCATTCGCGCACCCCCTCGTCGCGCCAGCGGCCCAGCATCGCGGCAAACTCCTCGGACGAGAGGTTGCGCCCGCGCTCGTCGAGCGCGACGCGGCGCACACTGCCCGGCCCCATGCCCTGAACCGCCGGCATGGTGCCGCCGCGGTCGGGCAGTTCGGTGTGGCGCCAGGGCCATGTCACCCGCTTGAGATAACGGTCCACCAGCTCGCCCTCGGGCGAGCGGGCGATGCGACCCCGGGCAATGATATGCAACAACATGCGCGCGTCGTGTCCGGCTTTACTCTTCCGTCAATCGGCGCGCACGCCGGCTATCTGCTTGCCCGCCAGTGTCAGGCCGAAGCCGGCGCGCCGTTGCCACCGAACGCCCACATGCGCTCGAGGTT
>DATMUT010000153.1:0-2819 GCA_035563755.1 Novosphingobium sp. | reverse complement strand
CCAGCTGCGCTTTGCCCGCAAGGACCGCGAGGGCGCAGGCCAGGACATTGCCGCGGCCCGCGCGCTGGTGCCGGCCGGATCGAACCGCTCGCGCGAGTTGGCCAGCTTTTACGTGGCCGTCGACCGCCCGGCCGAGGCGCTGCCGCTGCTCGACGAATGGGTGCGCCTGCACCGCGAGGATTCGCAAATGACGGATGTGCTGGCCACGCGATGCTGGGCGCGCGGGCTGGCCAATGTCCAGCTCGATGGCGCGCTCGACGATTGCCGGCGGGCGCTGGCAGCCAACCGCGAGCGGGCCTCGGTGAACGACAGCATGGGGCTGATTTTGCTGCGTCTGGGCCGCAATGCCGATGCGCAGGCCAGCTATGAGAAGGCCGTCGCGCTCGACCCGCATTCGGCCTGGTCGCACTATGGCCTGGGGCTGGCGCGCATCCGCAATGGGCAGGACGGGCAGGCCGAGCTGGCCGCCGCCACCGCCATTGCCCCGCGCCTTGCCGAGCGGGCCGGGGCGTTTGGCCTGAAGCCCTGATCGGGCGCCAAGAAAAAAGGGCCGCGAGGGGGATGTCCCGCTCGCGGCCCTTTTTTTGGCCTGCGCCCTGCGTGCCGCTTATTCCGAAGCGGGCATGTAAAGGTCGCCGCCCTCGCGGTACTTCTGGCTCATTTCGGCCATGCCCTTCTCGGCGTCCTCGGCGGCGGCAAAGGTCTCGATCGGGGCGTTCTGCTTGGCGGCAAAGTCGCGCACTTCCTGCGTGATCTTCATCGAGCAGAACTTGGGGCCGCACATCGAGCAGAAATGCGCCGACTTGGCGCCCTCGGCGGGCAGGGTCTGGTCGTGGTACTGCTCGGCGGTGTCGGGGTCGAGCGACAGGTTGAACTGGTCGCGCCAGCGGAAGTCGAAGCGCGCGCGGCTCAGCGCATCGTCGCGCAGCTTGGCCGCCGGGTGGCCCTTGGCAAGGTCGGCCGCGTGGGCCGCCAGCTTATACGTCACCACGCCGACCTTGACGTCATCGCGGTCGGGCAGGCCAAGGTGCTCCTTGGGCGTGACGTAGCACAGCATCGCCGTGCCGAACCAGCCGATCATCGCTGCGCCAATGCCGCTGGTGATGTGGTCATAGCCCGGCGCGATGTCGGTCACGAGCGGCCCGAGCGTGTAGAACGGGGCCTCGCCGCAAACCTGCAGCTGCTTGTCCATGTTCTCCTTGATCTTGTGCATCGGCACGTGGCCGGGGCCCTCGATCATCACCTGCACGTCCTGCTCCCAGGCGCGCTTGGTCAGCTCGCCCAGCGTGTAAAGCTCGGAGAACTGGGCCTCGTCGTTGGCGTCCGCAATCGAGCCGGGGCGCAGGCCGTCGCCCAGCGAGTAGGCCACGTCATAGGCCTTCATGATCTCGGTGATCTCGTCGAAGCGCTCGTACAGGAACGATTCCTTGTGATGCGCCAGGCACCACTTGGCCATGATCGAACCACCGCGCGAGACGATGCCGGTCACGCGCTTGGCCGTCAGCGGAATGTAGGGCAGGCGAACGCCCGCGTGGATGGTGAAATAGTCCACGCCCTGCTCGGCCTGCTCGATCAGCGTGTCGCGGAAGATCTCCCACGTCAGCTCCTCGGCAATGCCGCCCACCTTTTCCAGCGCCTGATAGATCGGCACGGTGCCGATCGGCACGGGGCTGTTGCGGATGATCCATTCGCGCGTGTCGTGGATGTTGCGGCCGGTCGAGAGGTCCATCACCGTGTCGGCGCCGTGACGGATCGACCAGACCATCTTGTCGACTTCGCTGGCAACGTCCGAGGCCACCGCCGAATTGCCGATGTTGGCGTTGATCTTGACCAGGAAGTTGCGCCCGATCGCCATCGGCTCGCTCTCGGGGTGGTTGATGTTGCTGGGGATGATGGCGCGACCGCGCGCCACTTCCTCGCGCACGAATTCGGGCGTCACGAAATCGGGGATGGCAGCGCCCCAATCGTTGCCGTCGCGCAGCAGCTTGTCCTTCAGGATCTCGCGGCCCAGGTTCTCGCGGGCGGCGACATATTCCATCTCGGGCGTGATGATGCCGCGGCGGGCATAGTGCATCTGGCTGACGTTGGCGCCGGCCTTGGCGCGCAGGGGGCGCTTCACCGTGTTGGGGAAGGCCGGCACGCCGCCGCTGCGGTCGGGGCCAAGCTGGCCGTTGTCCTCGGGCTTCACGGCGCGGGCGTCGTATTCCTCGACATCGCCGCGCGCCACGATCCACTCGCGGCGGATGGGGGCAAGGCCGGCCGAAATGTCGATGGTGGCCGCTGGGTCGGTATAGGCGCCCGAGGTGTCGTACACGCGCACCGGTGCCTCGCCGCTGCCCGCCTCGAGCGTGATCTCGCGCATGGCGACCTGGACCGACGGGTTGCCGGGGGCGGGAACGTGAATCTTGCGGCTGCCGCGGATCGGGCCGGTCGTCACGCCGATCTCGAGCTTGGAATTGATGTCGGCCATGCACAGTCCTTTCGCGGGCGGAAAGGCGGGCCGGGCGCGGGGCTCCCGCGCGTCACCCTCCCTCCGCCCGTGCTAACGGGTTCAGGTTCGACGGGTCGGGCGGTGCGAACCGCCCCTCTCAGCCAATGCCGCCGACCTGGCGGGCAGGTGGCCCGCTGGCCGGGCAAGCGCGCAGGCTCCCCGGGGATGCGCGCGGTGATAGACGTTGGCGGCGCCCGCGTCTAGGGCTGGCGTGGCCATGATCATGCTCTACCGCCTCGATGCGCCGGCCCGTTCCATAGCCGCGACCTTTGGCCTGAGGGATGGCGATGATCCGTGGGCAGGCGGCGCGGTGGCGGCGGGCGGCTTT
>DATMUT010000152.1:0-6061 GCA_035563755.1 Novosphingobium sp. | reverse complement strand
CGTGCTTTGCACACCGCCCGTCGCGCCAAGGCCGATCTGGGGGTAAAGCGCCGCCTTGGCCACGCCAATCGCGCGGTTGGCGGCATACATGCGCCGCTCGGCAGCGGCAATGTCCGGACGGCGCTGCAACAGCACCGATGGCACCATCGCGGGCGCGGGCAGCAGGGCCAGCGCCACACCATGATCGGCCAGGTCCATCGTGCCCGCCGGCGCGCCGGCCAGCGCCTCGACGGCATGGGCCAGAACGGCGCGATTGGCGCGCTCGTCAGCCAGCTGGGCCTGCGCATCGGCCAGCTGGGCATCGGCCCGGCCCACGTCGATACCGCTGGCCACGCCCTCGTCGAAACGGTGGCGCGTTACGGCATCGGCCTTGCCATAGGCATCGACGGCATCGGTCAGGATGGCAATCTCGGCATCGGCGCCGCGCAGGGCGATATAGGTCGAGGCCAGATCGGCGGTCAGCGCCAGACGGGCCGCGGCTGCGTCATCGGCGGCGGCCTGCGCGTCGGCGCGGGCGGCCCGCACCGAATCGCGCACCCTGCCCCACAGGTCCAGCTCGAAGCTGGCCGTGCCCGAGAGCGTATGCGCGCCATACTCGTCGGGCTGGCCCGACCCGCGCAGAGGGCGGTCGTCCGACTGGCGGTTGCTGGTCAGCTGCGCGCCGGCGCTGACCTGCGGCATGGTGTCGGCGCGGGCCTGCACCAGCAGGGCAACAGCGGCCTGATGGCGCGCCAGGGCCGCCGCCAGATCAGGGTTGTCGGCCAGCAGCCGGTCCTCGAGCGCGTCGAGCTGCGCATCGCCAAGCGAGTGCCACCAGCGCGCGTCGATATCGGCGCGGGCAGGCGCAGCCGGCGCCCACGGCCCCGCGTTTTCGCTAAACTGCGCTGGCAGGGCCACCGCCGGCGGGTGATAGGCCGGCGCCTGACTGCAGCCGGCCAGCAGGCCCGCCAGCACCGCCCCGGCGATGCCACTGCGCAGCACGCGCGGTTTTGTGTCCCGCTCAGCCATGAGGCGCAACCGCCACCTTGTCGCCCTCGGCCAGCGAGTCGGGCGGGCTGTCGATGATCTTCGTGCCTTGCGGCAGGCCCGAGGCGATCTCGACGGTGTTGCCCATGTCGTGGCCGATCACCACCGGGATAAGATGCGCGCGGCCCTGCGGCGTGACGGTGGCGACGCGCGTGCCGCCGCTGCGCATGATAAGCGCGCTGGCCGGCACGCTGACGCGGTTGGCGGGCACCGGCAGGGCAAAATGCACCTGCGCGAAACCGCCTGGCTTGAGCGCATGGTCGGGGTTGGCGGCCAGCAGTTCGACCTTGAGCGAGCCGGACTGGCTGTCGACCGCGCCCGACTGGTCCATCACCTTGGCCGTAAAGCTGCGGCCCGGCCATGCCGGCACGCTCAGCGTTGCGGCAAGGCCCGCGCGCATCTGCGGGGCATATTGCTGGGGCACATCGACATAGATGCGCAATTGCCGGTCGTCGGCGAGGCCAAACATGGGCTGCGGATTGGTCGCACCCGGCCCCACCAGATCGCCAATATCGGCATTGCGCAGCGTGACGATGCCGCCAAAGGGCGCGCGCACGGTCGCATAGGCCTTCATCGCCAGCAACCGGCCCAGATTGGCCTGCGCCTCGTGCACGGCGGCATTGCGGGTGGCAGCGTCGGCGCTCTTCTCGTCGGCCGCCTGGCGCGAGACCGAGGTGGTGGCCAGCAGGTCCTGCCAGCGGGCCGCCGTGGTGCGGGCAAGGCTGGCCTCGGCATGGGCGCGCTCCAGCGCGGCGCGGGCCTGCACGATCTGCTGGTCCAGCTCGGGCGTGTCGATGCGGCCCAGCGGCGCCCCTTCGGCCACGCGCTGGCCGATGTCGGCATACCAGCCGTGCACATAGCCGGGCACGCGGGCAAAGATGCGCGCGGCGGTCCATGCCTCGATGGTGCCGGGCTGGACCAGCTCGTTGCTGGCCGCGGCGGGCGTTGGCGCGATCAGGTGCACGCTGGGCACGGCCTGATCGGCCGACCATTGACGCGCGCGGTTTTCATCGCTGTGGCGCGCCCAGGTTCCGGCGAGCACCACGATCAGCGCGAGGGCGCCGACCGCGATGCCCACCGGCCGCAAGCCCTTGGGGGAGCGGGCCTGCGAAAGGGAGGAATCAGGCTGCATGCGTGTCTCCGTCGGAAACGGGGGTGTTGGTGGAATGGCGGTGGATCATGCTGAAAACGACCGGCACGAAGACCAGCGTGGCAATGGTGGCAAACACCAGCCCGCCAATCACGGCCCGGCCCAGCGGCGCGTTCTGCTCGCCGCCCTCGCCCATGCCCAGCGCCATGGGGCCCATGCCGATGATCATGGCCAGCGCGGTCATCAGCACCGGGCGGAAGCGGGTGGCGCCCGCCTCCATCGCAGCCTTGAGCGCGTCGCCTGTCTCGGCCAGTTTCTCGCGGGCAAAGCTGACGACCAGCACCGAGTTGGCCGTGGCCACGCCCATGCACATGATCGCGCCCGTCAGCGCCGGCACCGACAGGGTGGTGCCGGTGGCAAACAGCATCCAGGCGATGCCGGCCAAAGCCGCGGGCAGCGCCGAGATGATCGCGGCCGGGTCAGACCAGCTCTGGAAGTTCACCACGATCAGCAGGTAGATCAGCACGATCGCGCCCATCAGGCCAAAGATCAGGCCCGAGAAAGCCGTGTTCATCGTCTCGACCTGACCGCGCAGGGCCACATGGGCGCCCTTGGGCAGGGCATGCGCGTTGGCGTCGATCACCTTCTGGATGTCGGCGGCAACCGCGCCCAGATCGCGCCCTTGCGTGGTGGCATAGATGTCGAGCGCAGGCTTGACCGCATAGTGCGAGATGACCGCCGAGGTGCGCTGACGCTGGATCCGGCCAAGGCCCGAGAGCGTCTGCATGCCGGCGCGGCCGCCCGCCACGATCGGCACATTGTCGAGCGCCGAGAGGCTGTCGACCCGGTACTGCGGCGCCTGCACCACGATGGGGTAGGAGATGCCGTTCTTGGGGTTGAGCCAATAGGCGGGCGCGGTCTGCAGGCTGCCGGCCAGGTTGACCGACAGCGAACGGGTCACGTCATTCTCGGTCACGCCCATACGCGCGGCGGCGCTGCGGTCAACCGCCACGCCAATGCCGGGATAGTTGCTGGCCTGCTGCACATGCACGTCGGCCAGGCCCGGCACGAAGCGCAGCTTGTCAACCAGCATGTTGGCATAGGCTTCGTTAGCCTTGTCATCGCTGCCGGTGATCATCACGTCGATGGGCGCGGGGGCGCCAAAGTTCAGGATCTGGCTGACGATATCGGCCGGCAGGAACGAGAAGGTGACGCCTGGGAAGGCGCGCGGCAGTTCCTCGCGCAGCTTGCGCAGATAGTCGGCCGTGGGCGCATGCCCCTCGCGCAGGGTGACCAGAATGTCGCCATCCTGCGGGCCAATGCCGCCGGTGTTCGAATAGGCCAGGTTAATGCCCGAAACCGGCATGCCGATGTTGTCGACCACCGAGGTCACTTCGCCGTCAGGCAGCTCGCCGCGAATGCGCTTCTCGACATGGTCGAAGATCGCAGCCGTTTCCTCGATGCGCGTGCCGATGGGCGCACGCACGTGCAGGCTGATCTGGCCCGAGTCGACAGTGGGGAAGAAGTTGCGACCCAGGAACGGCACCAGCGCCATCGACACCGCCACCACGCAGGCCATGCCCACCACCACGGTGCGGCGATTGCCAAGCGCTATCTCGAGCACACCCATGTACCACTGGCGCAGACGCTCGAAGCGCTGCTCGAAGCCGTGCTGGAAACGGCGCAGGATGTTGCGCGTGTCCGGGTTGCCGGCAGTGGCGTCATGCGTGGTCATGTGCTCGAGCGTGTGCTCGCCCACATGGGCGCGCAGCAGGAAGTTGCCCATGGTGGGCACCAGCGTACGCGACAGGATGAACGAGGCGATCATGGCAAAGACCACCGCCTTGGCCATGGGGCCGAACAGATAGCCCGCCACGCCCGGCAGGAAGAACATGGGCAGGAAGGCGATGCAGATGCACAGCAGCGAAACGAAGGCCGGCCCAACGATCTGCTGCGCGCCATCGAGGATCGCGTCGCGCACGCCCTTGCCATGCTCAAGGTGCCAGTTGATGTTCTCGATCGTCACCGTAGCGTCGTCGACCAGAATGCCGACCGCAAGGCTCAGGCCACCCAGCGTCATGATGTTGAGCGTCTCGCCGCTGGCCCACAGGCCCGCCACCGCCGCCAGCACCGCCAGCGGGATCGAGGTGGCGATGATGACCGTCGAGCGCCACGAACCAAGGAAGAGCAGAATCATCAGGCTGGTGAGCGCCGCGGCAATCGCGCCTTCGCGGATCACGCCCGAAACGGCCGCCTTCACGAATTGCGACTGGTCGGCCAGCGCGTCGATATGCAGATCGGGCGGCAGTGTGGTCTGCAGGTCGGGCAGCAGGTGGCGCACCGATTCCACAATGGCGATAGTCGAGGCGGTGCCGGCTTTCAGCACCGTCATCAGCACCGCGCGGCGCCCGTTCACGCGCACAACGTTGGTCTGCGGCGGGGCGCCGTCGTGCACCATGGCCACGTCGCGCATGTAGACAGTCGTGCCGCCGGTGTTGCGGATGGGCAGGTTGTTGAGGTCGGCAATGGCATCGGGGCTGTTGTTGAGCAGCACCTGATATTCCATCTGGCCGATGCGCGCGCTGCCGGCCGGCACGATCTGGTTCTGCGCGGCCAGCGCCTGGCCCACATCGTTAGGCGTCATGTGGTGCGCCTGCAGCGCCGCCGGATCGAGGTCGATCTGGATCTGGCGCACCTTGCCGCCATAGGGCGAAGGGATCGCCGCGCCCTCGACCGAGGCGAGCGAGGGGCGGATCGCGTTCTGGCCAAGGTCGAAGATCTTCTGCTCGGACAGGCTGGGCGAAGAGAGCGCCAATTGCAGGATCGGCACGGTCGAGGCGTTGTAGTTCAGGATCAGCGGCGGGCTGATGCCCGGCGGCAGCTGCTTGAGCACCGTCTGCGACACAGACGTTACCTGCGCCGTTGCCGTGCGGATGTCGACGCCCGGGCGGAAGAAGATCTTTACCACACCTACGCCCGTCAGCGACTGGCTCTCGATGTGATCGATGTCGTTCACCGTCGAGGTCAGCTGGCGTTCGTAGAAATAGATGACGCGGCCCGACATGTCGCGGGGGGGCAGACCATTATAGGTCCACACCGCCGCGATCACCGGCATGCGGATGTCGGGAAAGATGTCGGTGGGCGAGCGCAGCCACGCAATGGTGCCGCCCAACACGATCATAATCGCCATCACCATGAAGGTGTACGGCTTGCCCAGGGCAATCTTGACCAGTTGCAGCATGAGAATCCTTGCCGCCTTGCGTTGAGGGATCGCAAGGCTTCGAGGCACGCTCATTTCAGCAGCGGGCGCATGAAACAAATGAAATGGATTTTACGTATCGGCGCGGGGCCGTGGCGTGTGCAGGCAGTCAGGCCGCCTCGTAGCAAACCACGCGCACGATGAGGCCGGGCGCCGCGTCGTCGAGCTCAAGCGCAAAGCCGTGAAGGTGGGCAATGGCCGCAACCAGGTTCAGCCCCAGCCCGGTCCCTGCCACCGTGCGCGAGGCTGCCCCGCGATAGAACCGGCGCAGCACCAGCGAGCGTTCGGCCGGCGCGATGCCCGGGCCATTGTCGCGCACCTCGATGGCCACGCCTTCGGGGCGGACCAGCACCGCCAGCGACACCTCGCCGCCCGGTTCGGTGAATTTCAGCGCATTATCGACCAGATTGCTCAGCCCCTCGAGCATCAGCCCCTCGTCGCATTCGACAACATGGCCATAGCTGCCGTGCATCGACAAGGTAACGTCGCGCTCGTCGGCCAGCGGTTCGTACAGCTCGCCCACCTGCGCGATCAGCGTCATCAGGTCGACGCCCGCAAAACCCGAGCGCCTGCCCGACACTTCGATCTCGGAAATGCGCAGCAGGGCGGTAAAGCGCGCCAGCACCATGTCGAGATCCTCGATCGCGCCATCGATGCGGCCGGGCACGTCGGCCACCGGCTCGCGC
>DATMUT010000151.1:0-3639 GCA_035563755.1 Novosphingobium sp. | reverse complement strand
GGCTCGACCTTCGGCCTGCTCGCGCGCGAGAACGGGCTGGCCTATGGGGTGAGCAAGGCGGCGGTCATTCACCTGACGCGGCAGATGGCGGTCGACCTGACCGACAGCGGCGTGCGGGTGAACTGCGTGTGCCCCGGCCTGGTCGAAACGGGCATGACATCGGTGATGTATACCGAGGAATGGGCCGCAACCTTGCGCGCCAACAATGCCCTGCACGCCATGCGCCGCAGCGGCGCCCCGCAAGAGATTGCCGAGGCGGTGGTGTTTCTGGCCTCGGATGCGGCCTCGTTCATTACAGGCGCAGCGCTGCCGGTCGATGGCGGCTATACGGCGGGCAAATGGGTGACGCCGCCTTTGGGGGCCTAGGCCGCGCCGGGTCAGGCACGCGGCGGATCGCTTTGCCTTTGGCGCGCTATGGGGCGATGATGCGCCATCCCCCCGGCACAGCGAGGCCCCCATGACCGCCCAGACCCGCACGGAAACCGACAGCCTTGGCCCGATCGAGGTGCCAGCGCACGCCTATTGGGGCGCGCAGACCGAAAGGTCGTTGCACAACTTCCCCTTTGGCGCGGGCGAACGGATGCCCATGGGCATTGTGCACGCGCTGGCCATCGTCAAGCAGGCCGCGGCGCGGGTGAACCGCCGCCACGGCCTGCCAGAGCATATTGCCAGCGCCATCGAGCAGGCCGCCGCCGCCATCGCCGCAGGGCACCATGACGACCAGTTCCCGCTGGTGATCTGGCAGACGGGGTCTGGCACGCAGAGCAACATGAACGCCAACGAGGTGATCGCCGGCATTGCCAATGAAGCGCTGACCGGCACGCGCGGGGGCAAGGCGCCCGTCCACCCCAATGACGATGTGAACCGTGGCCAATCCTCGAACGACACCTTTCCCACGGCGCTGCACGTGGCCGCAACGCTGGCGGTCGAGCGCGATCTGATGCCGGCGCTCGACCGCTTGCAGGCTGCGCTGGCGGCAAAGGCGACCGAATGGGCCAATATCGTCAAGATTGGCCGCACCCATTTGCAGGACGCAACGCCGCTGGCGCTGGGCGATGAATTTTCCGCCTATGCCGCGCAGCTGGCCCATGCGCGCGAATGGATTGCGCTGGCGGTGCGCCACGGCACGCTGAGCCTGGCGCAGGGCGGCACGGCGGTGGGCACGGGGCTGAACGCGCCGGCCGGATTTGCCGCCGATATGGCCGCCCAGATCGCCGCGATCACCGGGCTGCCTTTCGTGCCCGCGCCCAACCCGTTCGAGGCGCTGGCCACGCATGATGCGCTGGTCAACCTGTCGGGCGCGCTCAACACGCTGGCGGTTGCGCTCACCAAGATCGCCAATGACATTCGCCTGCTCGGCTCTGGCCCGCGCTGTGGCCTGGGCGAGCTCCGCCTGCCCGAGAACGAGCCGGGCAGCTCGATCATGCCGGGCAAGGTCAACCCCACCCAGTGCGAGATGGTGACGATGGTGGCAGCGCAGGTGATGGGCAATCACGCCGCCATCACCGTGGGCGGCTTGCAGGGGCACCTTGAACTCAACGTGTTCAAGCCGATGATCGGGGCCAATGTGCTGCGTTCCATCGCCCTGCTGGCGGTGGCGATGGACAGTTTCGCGCAGCGCTGCGTCGAGGGGATTGAGCCGGATACCGCCCGGATTGGCGAACTGCTCGACCGATCGCTGATGCTGGTGACGGCGCTGTCGCCTGAGATCGGCTATGACAAGGCCGCCGCCATTGCCAAGCACGCCCATCACCACGGGCTGAGCCTGAAACAGGCCGGGCTCGATCTGGGATTGATCGAGCCCGAAACCTTTGATCGTCTGGTCAGGCCCGAGGCGATGCTCGGGCGCTGAGCCTGTACCTTACACGTCGCGGCGTTCGACCTGCGAAACGTCGCGCACGGCGCCGCGCGCGGCATTGGTGGTCATGGCCGCATAGGCGCGCAGCGCCGGCGAGACATTGCGCTTGCGGCCCACCGGCTTGTAGGCGTCGCGCCCGCGATGGATCTGCGCCTGATGGCGCGCGGTGATCTCGGCCTCGCTGATGTCGAGGTGAATGGTGCGGTTCGGAATGTCGATGATGATCGTGTCGCCGGTGCTGACCAGCGCGATGAGGCCGCCCTCGGCCGCCTCGGGGCTGGCATGGCCGATCGACAGGCCCGAAGTGCCGCCCGAGAACCGCCCGTCGGTGATGAGCGCGCAGGCCTTGCCCAGCCCCTTCGATTTCAGATAGCTGGTGGGGTACAGCATTTCCTGCATGCCCGGCCCGCCTTTTGGCCCTTCATAGCGGATGACCACCACTTCGCCGGCCTGCACCTCATTGCCCAGAATGCCGGCAACGGCCGCGTCCTGCGACTCGTACACGCGCGCCTTGCCGGTGAACTTGAGGATGCTCTCATCAACGCCGGCGGTCTTCACGATGCAGCCCTCGGGCGCCAGATTGCCGAACAGGACGGCGAGACCACCATCCTTGCTGAAGGGGTGCTCGGCATCGCGGATGACGCCGTTCACGCGGTCGGTGTCCAGCTCCTTCCAGCGGTTCGAGGTGCTGAAGGCCACCGTCGTACGCACGCCGCCGGGCGCGGCCTTGTAGAACTCCTGCACGCTCTCGCTGTTGGTGCGGCTGATGTCCCAGCGGTCCAGCGCCTCGCCCAGCGTTGCGCTGTGCACGGTGGGCAGGCTGGCGTCGATCAGCCCGGCGCGGTCAAGCTGGCCCAGGATCGACATGATGCCGCCCGCGCGGTGCACGTCTTCCATGTGCACGTCGTTCTTGGCGGGCGCCACCTTGCACAGGCACGGCACGCGGCGCGACAGGCGGTCGATGTCGTTCATGGTGAACTCGACCCCGCCCTCGACGGCGGCGGCCAGCAGGTGCAGCACCGTGTTGGTCGACCCGCCCATGGCGATGTCGAGGCTCATGGCGTTCTCGAAGGCGGCGAAGCTGGCGATGTTGCGCGGCAGGGCCGAGGCGTCCTCCTGCTCGTACCAGCGGCGGGCCAGATCGACGATGGTGCGCCCCGCCTCGCGGAACAGCTTCTCGCGGTCGGCGTGGGTGGCCAGCACCGAGCCATTGCCCGGCAGCGACAGGCCCAGCGCCTCGGTCAGGCAGTTCATCGAATTGGCGGTGAACATGCCCGAGCACGACCCGCAGGTCGGGCAGGCCGACCGCTCGATGACCTTTACTTCCTCGTCGGTGTAGTGATCGTCGGCGGCCACCACCATCGCATCGACCAGATCGAGCGCTACGGTCTGCCCGCGAATGTCGGCCTTGCCGGCCTCCATCGGCCCGCCCGACACGAAGATGACCGGAATGTTGAGCCGCATCGCCGCGATCAGCATGCCCGGCGTGATCTTGTCGCAGTTGCTGATGCACACGATGGCATCGGCGCAATGCGCGTTGACCATATACTCCACGCTGTCGGCGATCAGGTCGCGGCTGGGCAGCGAATAGAGCATGCCGTCGTGGCCCATGGCGATACCGTCATCGACCGCGATGGTGTTGAATTCCTTGGCCACGCCGCCGGCCGCCTCGATCTCGCCGGCCACCAACTGGCCCAGGTCCTTGAGGTGCACATGGCCCGGCACGAACTGGGTGAAGCTGTTGGCAATGGCGATGATCGGCTTGCCGAAATCCTCGTCCT
>DATMUT010000150.1:0-4662 GCA_035563755.1 Novosphingobium sp. | reverse complement strand
CCAAGCCTGCCGCCGCCCCGGCCCCGGCCGCTGCTGCTCCGGCCACCCCGGTTGCCCCCAGCCAGGCCCCTGCCGCCGAGAGCAACGACCCGATCGTGCTGAACCCGGCCGTGCGCCGCGCTGTGCTCGAGTATGGCATCGATCCGTCGACCATCAAGGGCACCGGCAAGGACGGCCGCATCACCAAGGAAGACGTGGTGGCAGCCGCACAGGCCAAGGCCGCCTCGCCGGCCGCGGCTGCCGTTTCGGCCCCGGTGGCAGCGCCTGCCAACGATCGCCGCGAAGAGCGCGTCAAGATGACCCGCCTGCGCCAGACGATCGCCAAGCGCCTCAAGAGCGCGCAGGACACCGCAGCCCTGCTCACCACCTTCAACGACGTCGACATGTCGGCGGTGATGGAAGCGCGCGGCAAGTACAAGGACAGCTTCGAGAAGAAGCACGGCGTGAAGCTGGGCTTCATGTCCTTCTTCGCCAAGGCTGCCTGCCTCGCGCTCAAGGACCTGCCCTCGGTCAACGCCCAGATCCAGGGCGACGAGATCGTCTACTTCGACTACGTTGACCTCTCGGTCGCCGTCTCGGCCCCCAACGGCCTGGTCGTGCCGGTGGTGCGCAACGTCGACAAGATGAGCTTTGCCGACATCGAGAAGGCGATTGCCAACTATGGCAAGGCCGCCAAGGAAGGCACGCTGACCATGGCCGACATGGCCGGCGGCACCTTCACCATCTCGAACGGCGGCGTGTTCGGCGGTCTGATGTCGACGCCGATCATCAACCCGCCCCAGTCGGCCGTGCTCGGCCTGCACCGCATCGAGGACCGCCCGGTGGTCCGCAATGGTCAGATCGTGATCCGCCCGATGATGTACATCGCGCTCTCGTATGACCACCGCATCATCGACGGCCGCGAGGCGGTGACCGCGCTCAAGACCATCAAGGAAGCGATCGAAGACCCCAACCGTCTGCTGATCGACCTCTGAGCGTTGCGAGACCGGAACAAGGATTGAGTCATGGCTGATTATCAATACGACGTCCTCGTGATCGGTGCGGGCCCCGGCGGTTATGTCGGGGCGATCCGCGCGGCGCAGCTCGGCCTCAAGGTCGCCTGCGCCGAGGGTCGCGAGACGCTGGGGGGCACCTGCCTCAACGTGGGCTGCATTCCCTCCAAGGCGCTGCTGCACGGCTCGGAGCTGTTCGAGGAAGCCGCGCACGGCACGCTGGCCAAGTTTGGCGTGAAGACCGGGCCGGTCGAGCTCGACCTCTCGGTGCTGCAGGGCGAGAAGGCAACCGCCGTCAAGGAACTGACCGGCGGCATCGAGTACCTGTTCAAGAAGAACAAGGTCGACTGGCTCAAGGGCTACGCCACCTTCAAGGACGCGCACACCGTCGAAGTGGCCGGCACCGCCTACACCGCCAAGAACATCGTCATCGCCACCGGTTCGAGCGTGACGGCCCTGCCCACCGTGCCGGTCGACAATGACGCCGGCATCATCGTGGACTCGACCGGCGCTCTGGCGCTCGACCGCGTGCCCGAGCATCTGGTGGTGATCGGCGGCGGCGTGATTGGCCTGGAACTGGGTTCGGTGTGGCGCCGTCTGGGCGCCAAGGTCACCGTGGTCGAATTCCTTGACCAGCTGCTGCCCGGCATGGACGGCGAAGTGCGCAAGGAAGCGGGCAAGATCTTCAAGAAGCAGGGCATGGAGCTCAAGCTGTCGACGAAGGTCACTGGCGCTGTGGTCGAGGGCGGCAAGGCCACCCTCACCCTCGAGCCGGCTGCTGGCGGCGATGCCACCACGATCGAGGCCGACGCGGTGCTGGTCGCCATCGGCCGCCGCCCCAACGTCTCGGGCCTGGGCCTCGAGAACATTGGCCTTGCGCTCAATGCGCGCGGCCAGATCGAGACCGACCATGAGTTCCGCACCGCCGTTGACGGCGTGTGGGCGATCGGCGACGTAATCCCCGGCCCGATGCTGGCGCACAAGGCCGAGGACGAAGGCATTGCCGTGGCCGAGAATATCGCCGGGCTTACGGGCATCGTGAACCACGACGTGATCCCGGGCGTGGTCTACACCACCCCCGAGTTCGCGGGCGTGGGCCTGACCGAGGAAGCCGCCAAGGAGCGCGGTGCGATCAAGGTCGGCAAGTTCCCGATGCTGGCCAACAGCCGCGCCAAGACCAACCGCGAGCCCGACGGCTTCGTCAAGGTCATTGCCGATGCCGCCACCGACCGCGTTCTGGGCGTGTGGTGCATTGCCTCGGTTGCCGGCACCATGATTGCGCAGGCCGCGCAAGCCATGGAATTTGGCGCCACCAGCGAGGACATTGCCTACACCTGCCACGCACATCCGACTCACTCGGAAGCGATCAAGGAAGCGGCTATGGCCGTTCTGGGCAAGCCCATTCACATCTGACGCATGGTCGGCGATGTGACAGCACATGAGGGGCCGTGGCGACACGGCCCCTTTTTGCGTCAGGGTGCCTTGCAACAGGCGTGCTGGCCCCCATCTGCAACAGCATGACCAAACTCGCTTTTCTCGACCTCGTCCCCATTTGCGAGGGCGCCTCCATCGCCCGGGCGCTGGATAATGCGGCGCAAGTCGCCCGCCACGCCGAAAGTCTGGGTTACGGTCGCTACTGGGTGGCCGAACATCATGGCATGCCCGGCATTGGCGGCGCGGCCACCTCGGTGGTGCTGGCGCATGCTGGCGCGCACACCTCGTCCATTCGCATCGGTTCGGGCGGGATCATGCTGCCCAACCACGCCCCCCTGCAGATCGCCGAGCAATTCGGCACGCTCGATGCGCTGTATCCGGGGCGCATCGATCTGGCGCTGGGCCGCGCGCCGGGCTCGGACGGGCGGGTGGCGCAGGCGCTGCGCCGCGGCCTGCATGGGGGCGAGGACCGCTTCGTGCAGGACGTCCTCGAGCTGCAAGCCTATTTCGCGGGCGACGAACGCGCCGGCTTTACCGCCGTGCCCGGCGCTGGCGCGCACCCCGAAATGTGGGTGCTTGGTTCCTCGACATATGGTGCGCAGCTGGCAGCGGCGCTGGGGCTGCCCTATGGCTTTGCCTCGCATTTCGCGCCGGCGCAGATGGACGATGCGCTGGCCATCTATCGCCACCAGTTCCGCCCGTCAGCCTTTCTCGACCGCCCCTATGTGATGGTTGCCGCCAATCTGTTCGCCGCCGACAGCGACGAGGAAGCGCAATATCTGGCCACGTCGATGCAGCAGGGTTTCGTGGCGCTGCGCACCGGCGCGCCGCCAGCGCGCGTCAGGCCGCCCGTGCGCGGCTATCTCGACACGCTGGGGCCGCAGGCGCGCGCCATGCTGGCCGACACGCTGCGGATTTCGGCCATCGGCACACAGGATACGGTGCGCGCATTTCTGGCCGGCCTGATCGATCGCACCGGCGCCGACGAGATCATCCTGACCAGCCAGATCTTCGACCACGAGGCACGTTTGCGCTCGATGGCGATCGGCGCGCAGGCAGCGCTCGAACTGGCACAGGCCCCGCCGGCATAGGCACCATAGCGCCGCAAATGAGGCATAATTTTAAGCCTTTGGCGCTAGTGCAGCAGGCATGGCCCTTCTCCTTGCCTTCCTGCCCACGCTGCTTGTCACGCTGGCGCTAACGCTGGTCGAGGCATGGCGCAGTCGTGGCGCTCCCGGCTCGCAGCATCCGGACTGGTCGCTCAATCTGCAGATATGGGCTGTCGATGTCGCCATCGCTCTGCTCATTCTGCCAATGGTGCAGGGCTGGTCGGGCGGCGCCTTGCTCGACGGCGCAAGGATGCCGTTCTGGCTTGGCTTTGCCGTCTTCCTGTTGGCGATGGATCTGGGCGAATATGCTTTCCATTGGGCGCAGCACCGCATCCCGGTGCTCTGGGCGATGCACTCGCTGCACCACTCGGACCCCGACATGGCCGCGCTGACCACGCAGCGCCACTTCTGGGGCGACCAACTGCTCAAGAAGGTAAGCATATGGTCGGCCGCGCTCGTGCTGATCCGGCCCACGGGCGCGATCTATGCCGCCTATGGCATCGCGTCCTTGTGGAACATCTTCACGCACTCAAATCTGCGCGTGAACTTTGGTCGCTGGTCATGGATCATCAACGCGCCGGCGCTGCACCGGCGCCACCACTCGCGCCTGCCCGAGCATTATGGCAGCAATTTTGCCGGCCTCTTCCCCATATTCGATGTCCTGTTCGGCACCTATCGCCGGCCCGATGGCTTTCCGCCCACCGGGCTTGCCAAACGCCCGCGCAACCTTGCCCAGGTGCTGATCTGGCCGTTTATCTGGAACCGTGTGCCGCCGGCTGTTCCTGCGCCCGAGTGAGCGCCGGCGGGGTCAGCCCGCTCCAGCGCGCCAGAAACGCCAGGATGTCGGCATTTTCGGCAATCAGCTTGTCGGTCGGCTTGCCCTGCCCGTGGCCTGCGCGCGTTTCGATGCGGATCAGATGCGGCTTGTCGCCAATGTCCGCCGCCTGCAAGGCTGCTGTATATTTGAAACTGTGCCCCGGCACCACGCGGTCATCGGTGTCGGCGGTGGTCACCAGAATGGCGGGATAGGCAATGCCCGACCTGATATTGTGATAGGGCGAATAGGACAGCAGGTTGCGGAAATCGGCCTCCTTGTCGGGGTGCCCATAGTCATCGACCCAATAGCG